>DATFTU010000288.1:0-12447 GCA_035261565.1 Bacteroidia bacterium | reverse complement strand
TATATAGACGGCATTTCGTCATGGTGGGTAAATTTGCACGGGCACTCACACCCTTATATAGCACAAAAGGTTTACGAGCAACTGACTACAAATGCACACAGCATTTTTAGCGGCTTTACACATCCAACAGCCATAGAGCTTTCAGAACGGTTATTAAAGCATCTTCCAAAAAACTTCTCTAAAGTTTTTTTTAGTGATAATGGTTCTACTTCGGTTGAGGTGGCACTTAAAATGGCTTTGCAATTTTGGCATAATCAAAGCAAAACAAAAACAAAAATAATTGCGTTTGAAAACGCCTATCACGGCGACACTTTTGGCAGTATGAGTGTTGGCGAACGTAATGTTTTTACAAGCGCGTTTTCTCCTTTGTTGTTTGATGTGCTTCGCTTGCCTGTGCCAACTAAAAGAAACATTGATGAAGTAAAACGAACACTAAATAATTTTATACAATCAGATACTATTTGTGCTTTTGTTTTTGAGCCTCTAATATTGGGCGCAGGAGGTTCTATGCAAATGTATGACGCTACTTTATTAGACGAATTAATTTTGCTTTGTAAGCAACATAAGGTTATAACCATTGCTGATGAGGTGATGACTGGTTTTTACAGAACAGGAAAGTTTTTTGCTACAGATTATTTAGCAAACAAACCCGATATTATTTGTTTAAGCAAAGGCATAACGGGTGGCGTAATGCCTTTGGGTGTAACCGTTTGTACCCAATTTATTTACAATGCGTATGTAAGTGATGATAAACACAAAACATTTTTTCATGGGCATAGCTACACGGCAAACCCAACAGCTTGCGCCGCAGCATTAGCAAGCATGGATTTATTGGAAGGAGAAGAAACACTAAAAAATATTCAACAAATAACAGCTTCTCAATGGGCGTTTAAAGAAAAAATAAAACAGCACCCTAAAGTTTTGTCGGCAAGGGCTTTAGGGACTATTGTTGCTATGGAAATTAAGACCTCTCAAGAAAGCGGATACTTAAATAACCTGGCAGAGAAAATATCAGAGTACTTTATTAAAAAAGGAATTTTGCTTCGCCCACTTGGTAATGTATTATATATACTTCCACCTTATTGCGTTTCACAAGCCGATTTAACTTATATTTATACTTGTGTACAAACTTTTTTAGATAAAGAAGTATGAATTTAAACAACAAAAAAGATGTTGTGTTTTTGGTGCTGGCTGGTTTTTTTATAACTAACGCCATTGTTGCTGAAATGATTGGAGGCAAGGTAGTTATGTTTTTTGGCACCTTTGTACAAAGTGTGGGTATTGTTTTATGGCCCGTGGTGTTTGTTTTAACCGATATTGTAAATGAGTTTTATGGGCAAAAAGGTGTAAGAAAATTATCGTATATAACCCTTGGCTTAATTGCATTTACGTTTACTTGCTTATTTATTTGTATACATATTCCTGCTATTGCAAAGTCTCCCGTGTCGGATGAGAATTTTAGAAAGGTTTTTGGCCAATCCATGTATATTATGATAGGCAGCATGATTGCTTTTATAGTTTCGCAATTTGTAGATAGTGGTGTTTTTTGGATGTTGCGCAACCGTACAGGTAAAAAAATGATATGGCTACGTTCTACCGGAAGCACTGTAGTAAGCCAGCTGGTAGATACGTTTATTGTGCAATTTATAGCCTTTGTTATTCCGCGTTATTGGACTATGGATGAATTCTTACACAACGCATCTTATGGTTATGTTTTTAAGCTGCTGACAGCTTTTTTGGTTATTCCTGTAATTTATTTGGTACACAAGTTAATAGATAAATACTTAGGTGAAGAGGTATCGCACGATATGATAAAAGATACCGCTGAAAAAAACCTGCATCACAAAGTTGGAGATTAAAACCAATTATGATATAAATCATATGCATTAAATCCTTTGTTTTTTATACCTTTACAGCTCGTTTTTAGGATATTATAACATGCAATTATACTTATCTGACCATGAAAGAATTACGAAACAGAAAAAACAAACAAGAGCTTAAACAGCTTTTAGCTCAGGAAAATTTTGAGCGAAAAACAGTATCGTTTTACCGATACGTTAAAATTGAAGACCCACAAGACTTAAGAAACGAGCTTTATTTAGAGTGGGAAAACCTAAGAGTATTTGGTAGAATTTATCTTTCGTACGAAGGCATTAATGCGCAAATGAGTGTACCTAAACAGAATTGGGATGCTTTTGTAAAACAGCTTTATGCACGCACCTATTTTACCGATGTGCCTTTTAAAGAAGCGGTAGAGGATAACGGAAAATCGTTTTACAAGCTTATTATAAAGGTACGCGACAAAATTGTAGCCGATGGAATTGATGATCCAACTTTTGACCCATCGGATACCGGGAAATATTTAAACGCCAAAGAGTTTAACGATATAATGGATAAGCCCGATACCATTGTAGTTGATATGCGCAACCATTATGAAAGCGAAGTAGGCAGGTTTGAAAATGCTTTTTGTCCGGATGCGGATACGTTTAAAGAAGAATTGCCCTTGGTGATTGACCATTTAAAGGGGCAGGAAGATAAAAATGTGCTGATGTATTGTACGGGGGGCATTCGTTGCGAAAAAGCAAGTGCTTATTTTAAACACAAGGGGTTTAAAAATGTATATCACCTAAAAGGCGGAGTTATACAATATGCACATGAGGTAAAAGAACAAAACCTGAAAAGTAAATTTATAGGCAAAAACTTTGTGTTTGATGAGCGTGTGGGTGAGCGTATAACAGATGATGTAATTGCAGAGTGCCACCAATGCGGCGCAAAATGCGACAGGCATGTAAATTGCAAAAACGATGATTGTCATTTACTTTTTATACAATGCGAAGAGTGCGAAACAAAATATAATGGTTGCTGTACACCCGAGTGTATAAGTATTGTAGCATTGCCCGTTGAAGAGCAACGTAAATTGCGTAAAGGGCGCATAAAAACAGATGAAGAAACCCTGGCTGTTTATAAAAGTAGGTTGCGCCCTAACTTAAAGGAGATTTTAAAAAACAAATAATGGCATTAATAAAAGCAGTACATGGCATTGAGCCAAAGTTTGGAGAAAATTGTTTTTTAGCTGAAAACGCTACAGTAGTGGGTGATGTAGTTATGGGCAACGATTGCAGTATATGGTTTAATGCTGTAGTGCGTGGCGATGTAAACTCTATACGCATTGGCAATAAAGTAAACATACAGGATGGTGCGGTTATACATTGTACGTATCAAAAAACAAAAGTAAACCTTGGCAACAATGTTTCAATAGGGCATAATGCTATTGTACATGGTTGTACCATACACGATAATGTGTTAGTGGGCATGGGCGCCATTGTTATGGATAATTGTGTGATAGAAAGTAATTGCATTATAGGTGCGGGCTCTGTGTTAACTGAAAACACACGCGTGCCGGCCGGCACAATTTACGCAGGCGTGCCGGCTAAAAAAGTAAAAGATATTGATGCAAAGCTTTTAGAGGGCGAAGTAAACAGAATTGCCAATAATTATTTGATGTACTCTTCTTGGTTTAAGTAACCAAAATTTATTTCAGCATATAGTGTAACCCTACGCTTTCCTTACGGCGCATAGCATGCTTAATTATAAGATAACCAATACAAATTAAATTTCGTAGTTCACAAAGCTTAGGAGATATAGTAGTTTGCTCATATAAAGCTTCATTCTCTTTATAAATAATCTCCAATCTATCAAAGGCACGTTTTAAACGTAATTCAGAACGAACGATGCCCACATAATTGCTCATTATTTGCTGTACTTCTTTTAAGCTTTGTGTAATTAAAATCATTTCCTCGGCATGCTCGGTGCCTTCGGCATTCCAATCAGGGATATTTTCTTTTAAAAAAATAGTATCTACTTTTTTTACCGCATCAAGCGAAGCATTATGCGCATACACAACAGCTTCTAATAATGAGTTACTTGCCAAACGATTTGCACCATGTAAGCCCGTACGGGCACATTCGCCAACGGCGTATAAATTTTGTATGGTTGATTGCGAGTTTTTATCTACAATAATTCCCCCACATAAATAATGGGCAGCAGGCACCACCGGAATCATTTCCTTAAATGGGTCTATATCTAAACTCATGCACTTGTTATAGATGTTTGGGAAATGTTCTATAAAACCTTTTCTGTCCAAGTGCCTGCAATCTAAATACACATGCTCGTTACCGCTAATTTTCATTTCGGTATCAATGGCGCGTGCTACAATATCTCGTGGCGCAAGCGATTCACGTTTATCATATTTCTGCATAAATTCTTTACCGTCAGCTGTTCTCAAAACCGCTCCAAAACCACGCACCGCTTCAGAAATCAAGAAACTGGGTTGCTCACCCGGATTGTATAAAGATGTTGGGTGGAATTGAACAAACTCCATATCCTGTACATGCCCTTTAGCACGGTATACCATAGCTATGCCATCTCCGGTAGCAATTAAAGGGTTGGTTGTGGTTGCATAAACCTGCCCAACACCGCCTGTAGCCATGCAGGTAACTTTGGCTAAAACGGTTTCCACTTTTTGCGTATGTATGTTTAATACATATACGCCGTAGCAAGTAATGTTTTTTGTTTTAGATGTTACAAGCTCTTTTAAATGATGCTGCGTAATTATATCAATAGCGAAGTAGTGATTTACAATAGTTATGTTTTTATGCTCGTGTATTTTTTTAAGTAGCGCGCGCTCAATTTCTTTACCCGTGGCATCTTTATAATGTAATATGCGATGCTCGCTGTGCCCACCCTCTTTAGCTAAATCAAAATCACCCGATGATGTTTTATCAAAAGAAGTACCCAGCTCCATTAACTCTTTAATACGTGCCGGGGCCTGTGTAACAACCGTACGCACGGCTTCTTCATCACATAAATTGGCTCCTGCGTTAAATGTATCTTCTATGTGTTTTTCAAAATTATCGTGCTCGTCCCAAACAGCTGCAATACCCCCTTGGGCGTATTTAGTGTTGGTTTCGTCTTCGTTAGCTTTGGTAATAATTAACACTTTGCCGTGTTCGGCTACTTTAAGCGCATAACTTAAGCCGGCAATGCCCGAACCAATTACTAAAAAATCAAACTTTTTTTGCATAACCCAAAATAAAAGTACCGTATCTTTGCAGTACAAAGAAACAAAATTTTATACCATGGACGCACCCGAAATTCCTTATATGATTTATGCCGAAGCAACTCCTAATCCTTCGTCGATGAAGTTTGTAGCTAATAAAATGTTGTTAGAGGCAGGTGCTACAGCACAATACAATACTATTGCCGAAACCAAGCAGGCTCCTTTGGCACAAAAACTATTTGAATTTCCGTTTGTTAAACAGGTTTTTATTTCAGCCAATTACATTACAATTAATAAACATGATTTTATTGATTGGGATGATGTATTGTTAGAAACCCGCACGTTTATCAGCGAATATTTAAATAAGAAAAATCCCGTAGTAATTGAATTGCCTGCTAAAGAAGTTGCAGTGGATAATTCGTTTAAAGAAACTAAAACAGTTTTTACCGAACATGCCGCCCCAAAAAATGAAGTGGAGGCAAAAATTATTGAAGCACTGGAAACTTATATTCGTCCGGCGGTTGAGCAGGATGGAGGCATGATTGCTTTTACAGGCTTGCATGAGGGAGTGGTTTCCGTGCAAATGAAAGGATCTTGCCATGGCTGCCCAAGCAGCACCATGACACTTAAAGCAGGCATAGAAGGGTTGTTAAAACGCCTGATGCCAGAAGATGTGAGAGAGGTTGTAAGTGTTTAAGCTTTATTTACTTTGTGTAAGTAAATATTTGAAATAATTAAAATTATCAAAAACACCATCGGACTAATTACCATAGCAACAGCATCGCCACTCATATAGTGTGCTATTGTGGCTGATATAAAAACAATACCAAACCCGGCATAAGCCCATTCTTTTATTCGTAAAGGTATTTGAGGAATAAGCAAAACTAATGCGCCAATTAATTTGGCTAAGCCAAGCTCTACTCTAAAATAATTTGGAAAGCCTAAGTGGGTAAATCCTTCTTCCACTTTTAGGTTTGTAAAATATTGAACCGCACTAAATACCATCATTAAACCAATAATTCCGGTTGTTATCCAATAAATAATTTTATTCTTTTTCATTTTGCTTGTTTTATTAGGCAAACCTATACAAACAAACAACTCAATAAACGGAACTATCCTTTTGTAAATCGGTATCTTAAAGGATACTTATTGAAACACACCAATTTTTTTACCCACCTCGCTAAAAAAATCTTTTACCAGGGCGGCTGTTTCATCATCGGCAGTAGCTTTTTGAAACGTATCGGTTAAGGTTAAAATATTTTGGATGTAAAATTTTTTCATTTCATCTACCATCATCTCCTTTGTCCATAAATCAATACGCAGTGTATTATTTTCTTTTTCATCCCATAAGGCAATCATCATACTTTTACAAGTACTATTTTGGCCTGCATCAGGTGCTTGCCACTCTATTTTGGTGGGCAAGTTATGGTCATCTAAGCTTACTTTAAAAGTTATTTCGGTTTGTTTCATGCTATGGTTTATATTTTGATTTTGCTAAAATTATTTGCGCATCGGTACTCATTAATTGCTCTACAGTTATTTTAGGGTTTTTATCCATATAAGTCCTAACCACTTGCCAGCCCACATAGGCTGCAATGCGTGGCGGGCACTCTTTGCTTATTTCAGATGTAAAAGGCCCGTCAGATACATAAGGAGCTAATTCTTTTAAGTCGGTATTGTATAACCTGTTTTTTTCAGTAAAATAAGCCCATAAATTCTTTTTAAAGGTTTTGCAATACTGCATTTGCGCAGTTGAGTATTGTATTTTTATGGAATCTTCCACATCGGGTAAAGCAGCATCTAAAGCGTAATACAATTTACCATAAAAAATCATGTGGTTAAGTAAATTGTTTAGCTGTTCGTTTTTATCATAGCAATGTATAAGCCAGCCTCTAACGGCATCGCTAACTACATAGTTAGTATTCATGCAACGTGTTTTATATTTTGGCAGTTGCAACATTTGGTAAAATTTATTTTCAGTACCTAAATACGCGTCTAAGCTTATGCCCAGCGTACTATCCATAGTAGAGATATTACAATTAAAACCCGAAATAAAGCTTACATATTGTTTAGGTAAAACCGTTTGGGGTAAATGGTATTTTAAATGTTTAAACCCATCCGTTAATTGGTTTTCAATAGTATTTATTTCCTGGTCGGTAAATACTTTTTGTGCTTGGTTAAATACTTCTTTCATGTCTTTATCTTGCACAAAATAGCCAAGGGCTTTGTAAACCGAATCATGCACCTCACCATGATTGATTACATTAAAAATAAATGTAGTATAAAAGTTACCGTATTTTGCTTTCATTTGTGCAGAGGCATTTTCAAAAGCGTTAGGCGCAGTAGAAAAAACGTCCTTATCTAACCTCAAAATTTTTACCGGTGCTATTTGTATGGCAGATACATCAATATCCTTTAATTTATTATGGTTACAGGAAGTAAAAACAAGCAATAAAAACAGTAATAATGCGCTTACTATGGAGGCTTGTTTCATCTGTTAAAAATTATATCTTTGCGTTACAAAATTCAAAAAATAATCAGAATGAAAAAATTACTTTACACATTTATTGCAATTAGTTTTACATCATCTGTTTTGCTTGCACAGGACGATAGCAAATCGGTGCGTTTTGGGGTGTTTGCCCGTGGTACCCCAACCTGGTATAGCATGCCAACTAATAACAACTACTCAAAAGGCGGTGCTATTTTTGGCGCCGGTTTTGGGTTAAACCTGGAGTTTAGGGTTACTGATGTGGTTTCTTTTCAAACCGGTATTGGTGGCGATTTTGATGGTGGTAAAATAAAATATACACCCCCTACATTTGGACCGACGGGTATTAGCGGTTATTATACCGGTTATTATTTAGATAATACTCCTGCTTTAGTAGAAATTAAAGGAACAAACCCTTCTGATGCACAATATAATAATGGCACAACCACAGCTCATTTTTTAACATCCCGCCAAATACATACCACATACGTTACTATTCCGCTAATACTAAAAATGAAAACTAAAGAAATAAGTGGATTTAAATACTTTGTTGATTTTGGGGCAAATGTTGGTGTTTTGACAAGCGCTAAGGCTAATGATAATACTATAGATATAAGTTCAACTACGGGTTATACAACAACTGCAACCCATAATGGTTTAAGTATGTATAAAGATTGTATACCTGTGCGTGCAGGCTTAAATGTGGGAGCAGGAGCTGAATACCGTTTAGCAGGCACCACATCTGTTTTTTTAAGTGTAAATTTTGTGAACTCATTTATTCCAACCGTAAAATCCACGTCCGTATATAATGCTACAGGAATTAATGGTGTTGGCTCAAATAGTACATTCGTTTATGCCGCACAAAGCCTTAAAACTAACGGCATACAAATAAATGTTGGTATTCTATTTTAATTAAATAGTTTAGCAATAATTAAGAAACCCGGCTTAAAAACAGGCCGGGTTTTTTGTTTATAGCTTTTTTAAAAGATTACAAAATCCTTACAAAGGATACGCAAATTGATGTTAATTTAGGGGCATATAATATGCACAATTATGATGAAACGTTTGCTGCCAATAGCTATAGTTTTTTTCCTGTCTTTAAATGTTTTCTCACAAAAAATTACTGCTTTTTCTGCCGACTCAGTTAAGTTTATTAAAGAACTTGATAGATATTTTCAGGACAACTCGGCTAATAAAGATGATGCCACGGCATTTGTAGAAAACCTGGGTAAATTTTGGAAAACCCCTGCGTATAGTAATTTTTATAAAGATTATGTATATGCCACCTGTAATAAAATGCTGGATAAAAAACTAAAGCCTTATCCATATTTTCAAAACTATTTAATTGCCGTTGCCAATTTTATTAATTCAAAACAAGCCACCTCTGTTTTTAATGAGTGGCAGGCCCTTTTAGATAAAATTATTACTAAAAATAAAAACCCGAAGTCGTTTAACGACTTTTTAGAAATGAGCGATAATATTTTTGAAAGCGGTATGTTTTACAAAACAAACAGTTGCCAGTGGTACACAAATGGCGATTATAAATTTGATTATGATAGTATACCGAAGCTGGTTTTTACCAATGTAACCTTATCGGGCAGTAACTCGCGTAACGATTCAATTAATATAGAAAACACAAGCGGAACATATTACCCAACGTCCGGGCGTTTTTATGGCAAGGGCGGTATAGTTAGCTGGAAACGTACAGGGCTTAAAGCAGATGTGTATGCCGAGATAAAAAAATACAATATAGATTGTAAATCGGGCGGATATACAAGTGACTCGGCGGTGTTTTACGATTCGCAATATTTTGATAAACCGCAACTGGGTAAACTAACCGATAAAATTATAAGTGAAAACGGAACCATTACATACCCGCGTTTTGATACGTACACCAAACGCTTAGAAATAAAGAGCGTTATTAAAGATGTTTTTTACGATGGGGGTTTTTCTATGCGGGGCGCTCAGTTTGTGGGTAGTGGCGATGTAAATAACCCGGCAAAGGTTATTATAAAACGCAACAATCAGCGGTTTTTAGAAGTATCGGCGCGCAATTTTATTATGGCTGCCGATAAAATCACCTCAGATAATGCTGCCATAAAATTTTATTTAGATAAAGATTCTATAACGCACCCCGCCTGCGATT
This sequence comes from Bacteroidia bacterium, assembly GCA_035261565.1. Classification (GTDB taxonomy): domain Bacteria; phylum Bacteroidota; class Bacteroidia; order B-17B0; family Aurantibacillaceae; genus PALSA-968. The sequence goes on along the minus strand of DATFTU010000288.1, from coordinate 2,754 downwards.
TTAAATATTTGGCCGACCAGCGTAAAGTTTCTTTAGTGCGTAACGAGCAGGGAATACAAAAAACACCATTCAATAATTCATACCATAAAGTGGATATGTATTTTGAAGAGCTGGTTTGGAAAATAGATTCACCAAAAATAGATTTAGGTTTTTTAGCTGCAAACCTACAGGGGCAAGCCTATTTTGAATCGCAAAACTTTTTTACCGCCGAAAGGTTTGAAGCACTTAAAGGAGAGGTATCTGAAGTAAACCCGGTTATTAAAATAAATCAGTACTACGAGCAAAATGGTAAACAAAACACCTTTACTGCGGTTGATTTAGCCAAATACATGAAATGGCTGGCAGTTGACCTTAGGCCGGTTTTAATTAAAATAGCCAGTTTTGGATTAGTTAATTATAACCCGCAAACCGATATAATAATTTTAAAAGATAAATTGTTTAACTACATAAAAGCAAATAAAAAACTGGTTGATTATGATGTATTAACGTTTCACTCGGTTACGCCCGGGCAAACCAACGCATCAATTAATTTACTAAACAATAATTTTGATATGCGCATGCATGGCGTAAAACAAATTTTATTAAGCGACACGCAAAAGGTTTTTGTGTTCCCTAAAAACCAGGAAATTGTAGTTAAAAAAGGGCGTAGTTTTACTTTTAGCGGTATTGTGGCCTCGGGCAAATTTGAGTTTCATGGCAAAGAATTTTCGTACGATTATGATTTAAATAAAGTAAATTTAAAACAAGTTGACTCTTTGCGTATTTATGTAACGGCTTTAGAACCCGAGCCGGATGGCAGCATTCCCTTTAAGCGAGTACAAACCGTAATTGAAAACATTTCGGGAGAGCTGGATGTTGACAACCCCAAAAACCACTCAGGGCGGATAAACACCCCCCAATACCCCATATTTAAAAGCTTTAAAGATTCGTATGCCTTTTATGAAAGGCGATCGATACAACGTGGTGTGTACAGCAGAGATAAATTTTACTTTAAGTTAGACCCTTATACCATTGATAGTTTAGATAATTTTAATAACGCATCGTTAAAATTTCAGGGAGAGTTTACTTCATCAGGCATATTCCCTGTGTTTAGAGACACGCTTTCATTACAAAAAGATTATTCGCTTGGGTTTATCCGTAAAACTCCTCCGGGCGGATACCAGGTGTATGGCGGCAAAGGTAAATTTGAAAACGAAATTCGTTTAAGCAACCGGGGTTTACGTGGCGGCGGCGATATTACATTTAGCTCTTCGGTAAGTAAAGGAAGCGATTTTATTTTCTTCCCCGATTCTTTAAACGGTATAGCGCAAACCTTTGATATAAAAGAGCAGGAAACGCCTGATGAATTTCCTCAATCGCACGGAGATAAAATTTACATACACTGGATGCCTTATAAAGATTTAATGAATGCCTTTGATACCGAGACACCTTTTACCAGCTATAACAAGCAGGCTGAGTTTAGGGGCCGATACGATTTATCTCCGAAAGAGCTTTACGGGCGAGGCAAGGTTGATTTTCAGCGAGCCGACTTAATTTCGCAGAAAATTTTATTTAAAGAGAAAAAGTTTTTTTCTGACACGGCCGATTTTCATTTAAAAGCATTTGATGAAGAAGGCTTTACGTTTACAACCGATAACGTAAACGCCACTATTGATTTTGAAAAACGTACCGGTATGTTTGTTACCAACGGAAAAGGGTCTATTGTTCGTTTTCCTAAAAACAACTACATAAGTTATATGGATAGGTTTAAATGGTTTATGGATAGCGAAACCATTCAGTTGGGCGATGACCAAAAGAAAATCGATTCAAACCAAAACACCGATTTACAGCTCGATGCCCCTGAATTTATTTCGGTCCATCCACAGCAAGATTCTCTGCGTTTTTATGCTCCTGCAGCAAAATATAATTTACGTAAGTACATTATTAATTGTATAAATGTACCGTTTATTAACGTGGCAGATATGAGTATTTATCCGGATAGCGGTAAGGTTATTATTCGTAAAAATGCCGTTATAGATACGCTTAAGAATGCGGTAATTATAGCCAACTCGGTAACCAAGTATCATACCATACGCAATGTAACAGCGTTTATTAACGGGCGTAAGCATTATTTGGCTCAAGGCGATTATACGTATTTAGATGAAAACGAAAAAAAATACAACATACACTTTGCTAAAATACAGCCCGACACATCGGGGCAAACAATTTCAGAGGGTGAAATTCCGGAAAAGGATAATTTTAAATTTAACGACTATTTTAGTTATGCCGGAAAAGTGTATTTAAAAGCAACCAACCAGTTTTTATATTACGATGGCGGCACACGTATACTACACACTTGCCGTTTAGGAAAATCGTATTTAAAATTTGAGGGAGAAATAGACCCGAAAGACATTTTAATTCCGATGCCTAAAGACGCAAAAGATGTAAACGGAAACCCGGTGGCATGTGGTATTATTTATTCGCCCGATACCAATATGGTTTATTCTGCATTTGTATCTCCGCGCAGTATAAGTAAAAATGATAAGGATGTTTTGGTTGCCGATGGTTTTTTAGGCTTTGATAAAGAGAAAAAAGAATATCAGATTTCGAGCAAAGAAAAATTAGTAGAGAACAATTTACCGGGTAATTATTTAAGCCTGGGTACAACTAATTGCCTGGTATATGGCGAAGGAAAACTTGATATTGGGGCAGATTTTGGACAAGTAAAAGTTACCGCGGCAGGAAATGCTACGCATAACACCATTAACGATAGCA
>DATFTU010000287.1:0-3648 GCA_035261565.1 Bacteroidia bacterium | reverse complement strand
ATAGTTGAACCGGAAAGACTTGTAGCCGGGCTCCAGGTATAACTTGTGCTACCGGTTGCATTTAACTGTGTGCTTTCGCCCGGAGAAATAATTACATCGGGTCCGGCATCAATGGTTGAAGCATTTACAATAATCTGTTCTATCATACTATCTTTAGCTGTACCGTTTGAAACAACTAACTTAACTGTATACGTTCCTGCAGAAGCGTAACAAATTGTTTGTGGATTTTGTGCGGTGCTTGTAGCCTGTGTTGCACCCTGGAATGTCCAGTGCCATGATGTTGGCGAGCCTAAACTTAAATCGGTAAAATTAATGCAGTCGTTTTTACAAATAGTAGTATCGCTGCTTTGAAAATTTGCCGTTACAGCTGCCACGCATGGCACATTAGGAAAATTTACATTAAAATAACTTTGTATAAACCCCGGTAATCCTAACATACAATAGGTACCCATAGAGGCAGGGTCGAGGTTTACAGCACCCACTGTATAATTAGCAGCTGTGCCGGTTGAATTAGGCGAGTTAATAACATCTATAAGCGGAGTAACCTCACGGGCTACGTATATTTTATGGTCGGGCGCTAATTGCAATGCATATATATCGGGATTAGAAGATGTGTTTAATATAACTGCTGATGCCTGTATATTACTGGCGTTCATATCAAACTGGGTTACGCCACTTACACTCCCCACATCATAATAAGAACCATATATTTTTGAGTTATCAGGTGAAAACTCTACTCCGTATACTTTTTGATGATTTAAATCAAGTGTAACCGGAGTTGAAACCACTCCTGTTGTATTATTAAAGTTAAACACATCCAACAATCCTTTGCCGGTACCCGGTAAAGGGGTGGCGGTTATAACAGTATCTCTGGCACAAGCAATTTTAGTACCTGATGTATTAAACTTCATTTGTCCATGCACATCGGTGTGCACGGGCCCTACATTACTTACAACAGGGGTACCTACACCACTATTGGTAACCAAATAGGCATAAAAAGCATTAGTGCCCCACTCGTGCATGGAAACCCATATATCGTGCCCATTACAATGGTACACAGCTGTAAGTTTTTCTGTTGGGTTAGCTTTTAAAACTGTGTTTTTTATTGTAATGTCTCCCTTACCTGAATTTAAAGTCATATCAACAACCGAGTAACAAAAATTTCCTCCTCCCTCGGCCGGTAACGTAAAAATATAATACAGATTTGCATTGCCGGGGTTTGGAATTATTAACGCCGATTGTGTAGTTGAAGGGTCGCCAAGTAAACCTGAGCCATTTGGCATTTGTGTATTTGTTTTATCCCAAACTTTTACGCCATCGGTATAAAAAAGTAAATTGCCCGCAGCATCCGAAATGGCTGAACATCCTTCGGCTGTATTAAGTGCCCCATTAGTAACAACAACTGGCGAGCCACTACTAAAGTTTATGCCGGCAAGTGTACCAAAATACCAGAAATTGGTTTGTTTTTGAGCAAGAGAACATTGTACATAAATAAGCAGTAAAATAATGAGTGGTTTTTTCATAAACAGCCTTTTAGTGATTTGATTTTATTATTTAACAAACTTTGATTGTGATACTATATTACCATTAGTTTCTGATATTTTAGCAAAAAATACTCCTTCTTCGGTTAAAGGAACTACAATTGAAAAATAATTCTTCTCTTTTATTATCTCTATATTTTTTTGAAATACCGAACGGCCCAATATATCAATAACATCCACTATAAAATATCCTTCTTTCTGAAAATTTAAAATAACCAATTGTTCTGAATTACGATTATAATAAACATTGGGTGGCTTATCTTTTAAAAGAGATACTGGAATAGTACCTGCATAAGATGAATTACCATTAAAATCGGTTTGCTGTAAACGATAATACAATACAGCAGATGAATCCGGAAAATGGAGGTCAGAATAATTATACGATAACATTGCAGTACTGTTTCCGGCTCCTTTTACCTGGGCTATAGTTTCAAAATCAATAGCATTGGTACTTCGGCTAATTGTAAAGTAATTATTATCAGTTTCGGTAGCAGTTCCCCAATTAAGAAGTATTTTATTGTCCTGAACAATTCCTTTAAAAAATAAAAGTTCAATAGGTAAAGTACCTGGGTCTGTCCACCTTAATAATATACCGGTTGCAGGTTTAGCTGTTACAGTGGTTTCAACCGATTTGGAAGGAGTTGAGCCTAAATTATCGGTAGAATAATAATCGCCCATGGCACCCATAAGGCCAATTTTTGCATGTGGTAATTGAGTAGTAGTTGTACCAAGCGCCTGCGATTCTTGCCTGTAAATAAAATCTATTTGCCCGGCAGGAGACTCATACAATACAACCTGAAATGATATAGACCCATGTGGGCTATTCGAATTATTTACTTTCCAATCCATTAGTAGCCATTCAACCGTTAAAATATGATTTCCTGTTGTGCCAGTTGTTTTATAACTTACACCTGAACCATTGGCATTAAACCCCAAATCGTCCCACAAAGGGCATATAGCAGGCCTGTCGGCTGTAGCAACAAAGCCATTAGTATTTGTAGGCTCTATTTCAGAAAAATTACAACTGCCACCACAATTATTACTGCATGTATAAGAGCCTCCTAAAAAAAGCTCGCCATTATCCGACACTTCAAATTGAGTATAAGCAGTTCCGTTATATGTAAATGTAAACCCAATAGGAAGAAGTGAAGACACCATTTGGTCTTGACAACCATTATTAAAGTTGGGAACAGCCGTACCACCTGAAAGGGCTGTATAACCCGGGTTAGAAACAACAAGTATGTAGTTAAGTGTAGCAAAAGCAGAATTGGCAAAACTTAGGTTTATAAAAAAGCAAATAATATAAATCTTCTTTTTAAAAGAAAGGCAGTTGCATACAGTAAGATATTTAGCAGATAACTTCATCTCTATTTCTTAGTATTTACTTTCACTATACTAAAATTAGCCTATACTATATTAATTTGTAAACATTTGTTAATGCAAATCCATCAGTCTGATTATATAAAAAAGCATATTATTTAACAACAAACCTTTATTATATTAATAAAATAGCTTCTACATTATTTTTATTTTTTATAAAAACCACAAGTCAGAATTTACATGAGTGTATTTAAACAGCCAAAATTCCATTTGATAAAAGTTTGTTATAGTAATTACAACCTTCCTGAGATTAAAAGATACAAAATAAAAAAGCCGCTCTTTATACAAGAGCGGCTTATGATTTATTAAATCTCCTTTTTACTGCGACTTAATTATTCGTTTCCTGATAGGAGCCGCATCTCCATTTATTTTAATAAAGTACACACCGGCAGGTAATGATCTCATGTCAATTTTATTGGGCGTTTTTTTACTTGCTGCCGCATTAGCATACACTATATTGCCAATTTCATTATACACTTCGATTGATTTTACTTCTTTACTATTTATATCAACAAATACATAATCAGCCACAGGATTTGGATATACATTTATTCCGTCACTTGCCACTGCTATATTATTAATTGCAGTTGTTGTATTTTCTGTCCAACGGAACTGTATACCTGTTGCCGGTTTAGCTATTACTGTATATTCTGTTGAGTTAGACAAATTTAAACCGGTTTCATCGGTCGAATAAAAATCAGTACCGGCCCCCATAAGCCCTATTCGG
>DATFTU010000286.1:0-4305 GCA_035261565.1 Bacteroidia bacterium | reverse complement strand
CTTTCTAAATCAGGAGCCGAATTATCTTTTGCGGTAATTAAGTGGTCGCAATGCACGGTAGATGGCACAGCCACTTTTGGGCGGCCCGCCTGCATAAATTGTAATAAAGCCATTTGGGCTGTTGCATCCTGCATGGTTACTCTATCCGGAGCAAAATCTACATATGATTTTCCGCGCTCAAAATTTTCAAATTTTTGCTCGGCATGTAAATGCGAAAACAAAATTTTCTCTGATAAAGTCAAAGGGCGGCCCAATGCTTTGCGGGCTGCTTCAATGCGTGCAGGCATTGCTGCATACACCTTTTTAATCATTTCAATGTCAAAAGCCATAAGTGTTTATTATTGGTTAAGGTTAAAAATGCTGTTTTTCAATTAGAGCATCAAATTTAGCTATTATACCATAAATATGGTAGAAATTAAGGGAAATTATTTCCTCCTGCCCCATTCCGACGGATTGATTAGACCTATTTATAGAAAATCTAAATAAAAAAGTGATTTTTCAACAACGTGTGGGTAGCTTTATGTAGTTTTATCATATATATAAACAAGTTAGCAGCTATTTTAAGACGGCCGTGAAAAAGACGATTTACATACTGACAATTACAATAGGGCTTTTAAGTTGTAACAATCAATCCAAACAAGTTGACAAGACAAGTAAGGTTGACAACCCAGGCACAGTTACTCAAACAAAAAAGATTGACAACTCAAAATACTATACTCAGCAAGACACAATTTTAGTTACAAATGAACTTGGTGACAGTGCAAAATTCGACAAAGTAAACTTCAATAATATTATTGACAAGCACCCCGAGTTTTTCGAAGAATATCCTGACAATCCTGATCAAGCATATTTTAAAGGCAATGATGACAAGAAAGAATTTGGCAGTGAAATTGGGCAGGACAATTATTACATTTTGTATGCTTACTTTCTTAAACAAAGAAACGGCGTTAAAGAATTTGCCGAACAAAGACGTAAACTTATTGATATATATACAAATATTAATTCGCTATTTGGACATTTTGAATATGGCGGAACTTACTTTGGGCATCAGTGTAGCCGAATTTTAGGTTATGCGGAATATTCAATTTACTTAATGCCAAAAAACAAAGAAGACATTATAAAAAATTACGACATTACGAGACAAAAAGAACTTTATATTAAATCATTGCGACAACTCATAGAAGATGAAAGTAAAATTGACTTAAACACGATTGAACAAGAAAAAACCAAACGAAATAAAGAACTTACTGAAATTGTTGATAAACTTGACAAGTTAATCACAGGCATTTTTTATCTTAGAAGAGCGCAAGAATTTCAGTATGAACATTACGAATATTATTGACAAAATTAAAACAGCCATTAACAACAGCTTGCCCGGCGGTTAGGTAACGGTGGTAAACAAAAATTTATATCTTTATATTAAGTTTTTTGGTAAGGCTGGTTGGTGCTTTGTATTGTCAAACCGTTAACCGTTAGCAGCAACCTTACAAACGACATATTTATTATGAGGCTATTACTTTTGACATTGACAATTTTATTGACAAGCTGCTTTAAAGTTGATGATTTTACGAATGACGAACTTATTTGGTATAAGCCATTTACAAAAACCCATTCTGTTATCTTTATCTCAGAAAAAGGCGATAGAGATACAATTATTTTTAAAGCTCCTGAACATGGAAGCGAATCGAAAAGAGACTTTGAGCAAGGTTTTTACAATGCTAATTTTTTATCGGTAAACTACGACTTTACAAAAGGCAGTTATCATCAGTTTGCAATGATGAGTGATGGAAAAACACGTTATGACCAAGACTTTGTAAGTATTTATAAGTCCTCTGCCGGCTATAGCGATTTGGAAATTGGTTTTATCGGGACATTGTTTAATGCAAATATTAAGAACGTTCAACAAGTAAATGATACAATATACTTTTTTGATAGCAACAAAGCAGATTATGTAGGAATGAATGTTCAAAAAGGAATTAACAGCTTTACATTTAATACCAGACTTGGTGTTGTAGAATTTGTGGACGACAAAAATATCAAATGGACAAGAAAATAAGACTGTTGCTAACAACATTTTGGCGACAGAGTTAAAAACAGAGTTTAGCGCTTTAAAACACCACCACTTTATATTTAACAGCCATTTTTGCGGTTCTTCCCTACTATTTGTTAAAACTCAAATAAAAAAGCATTTTCTTTGATGACCTTTTACAGTTTTACCCATTAATGTAAAAAGCCCTTTATGAAAGACGAGCCTATAATTGAGTTATTGCGGAATCACCAATACCAAAAAGCTTCGGAAAAACTTTACACGTATTTTCCGGTGGTAAAAAAGCTTATCCTTAAAAATAATGGTTCAAAACAAGATGCCGAAGATATTTACCAGGAAGCATTGGTTATTTTAATCAGAAAAACACAGGATACCAATTTTACCTTAACCAGCAGCCTTAATACCTATCTATATAGTGTGTGCAGGTATTTATGGAACGATGAACTTAAAAAGAAAAACAAAACGGTTAACGATGCTAAAAACTTACCCTATTTAAGCAACGAGGATTTTAAAGAACACATACACGAAGAAACGGCATACAAGCAAGCCGAAAAGGCTTTTAACCAGCTTGGCGATAAATGCAAGCAACTACTGAAATTATTTTATTTCGATAAAATAAGCATGAAAGAAATTGCCGCTAAAGTTGGTTTCAGTACCGAAAAGGTGGCTAAAAACCAAAAGTACCGCTGTATTGAAAAAGCTAAAGAAAATCTTAAAACCTTAAAAAGCATTTAATCATGAACAAGTTCACAGAAATTATAGATAAATATTTATCGGGCCTGATGAGCACCGATGAAAAAAAAGAGTTTGAAAAACAATTAGAAACCAATGCCGAACTAAAAACTGAATATGAGTTGCAGGTACAGGTTATGAAAGGCGTGCAACGCCACGGCGTAAAACAATCTGTAAACAAGGGCTTGCACAAGGCATCGGCTAAATCAAAACTTTTTAAATGGGGAACCGCTTTTGTAATTACCGCCCTGGCCACCACGTTGGTATTTGTTGCTAAAGACAAATTGGTAACAAGCAAACAAAATATACGTTACGAATTAAACGAAGAAAATAAAAAGCAGTGGAGCGATGCCGATAAATATTTAAGTCCGCAGGTTTTTGAAATAAACGGAAATGCCGATACGGTACTTGAAACCGGCAACGGCCTTATAGTGGCCATACCCGCAGGTGCTTTTTACAACAAGCATGGCGAAGAAGTAAAAGATAATATTGAAATTGAAATTAAAGAAGCCCTTACACCTGCCGATATTATGGCGGCAGGCTTATCAACCACCAGCGATGGCAGGTTGCTTGAAACAGGAGGCATGTTTTACATAAACGCCAGGCAAAACGGAGAAAACCTGAACGTGGCCAAAAACAAAGGGCTTTATGTAAACGTGCCAACCGATAAAATAAAAAAAGACATGATGTTGTTTGAAGGCCAACGGCTTGATAACGGACAAATAAATTGGACAAAGCCCATACCTTTTGAAAACAAACTAAGCACAGTAGATATTTTATCGCTTAACTTTTACCCGCCTCATTTTTTGGATACGTTACAGGCATTTGGTTATGATATAAAAAACAAAACCTTAACCGATAGCATTTATTATTCGTTGGTTTGTGCACCAGCACAACCTCAACAAGCATCAGTATATACAGAGGAGCGATGGGATTATTATACAGATAGTGCAGTTTTTAGAAAAGCTGACTCTGTCAGTTTAGATGGCAAAACACTATTTAAACAAAACTGTGCTGTTTGCCACTCATTAACTAACCAAAAAATTACAGGCCCCGGCCTGGCAGGTATTGCAGACAGAGCACCAAAAGGGAATTGGTTATTTAATTATATCAAGAATAATGAAAAAGTTAAAAAGAGTGGGGACGTTTATGCAAATCATTTATATGGGAGTTCTATGACGGTATTTGAAGGATCGATTTCTGATGCACAAATTAATGCAATCATTTCTTATATAAAATATGGAAATGTAGAAAATACCGGCGAACAGGCCTGTGAAATTAACCCGGCCCGCATACATGCCATTTGGGATAAAAAATTCAACAACACTTTACTTGCTACTAAAGAGTTTGAAGAACGTTTACAGGTAATTTTTAAAACCTGCAATGCAAGTATTTTAGAGCTGTACATTAAAAACATGAATAAAAAAATGTACGAACTTGATAGTATGGCTATAGGCATGGTGCCCCAAGATAAGCCTGAATGCTCTCACAAATTTGAAGAGTTTTATAACCGCAGAAATGGCGGA
>DATFTU010000285.1:0-4544 GCA_035261565.1 Bacteroidia bacterium | reverse complement strand
AAAAAATCTGCCGATGTAACAGTTTATACCGGTTTTTTATCGAATATTGATGATACCCGTTTTATGAATGTAACTGAAGAGGATGGCAGTTCGGCAAAAAAATATTATTTGTATAAAATTACCGTATCAACCAGTGGGGCAAAAGCAACATTAATTCCGGTTACCGAAAATATTGACGAGAAATTTGCCAATTCGGCTGAACTAAAGGCATATATAAAAAAATATATGGCGCTTAGTTTTTTTTATAGCAAGGATGAAGATGAGTATTTTCGTGCCGATTAATATAAGTTATCTATAAACCTTCGTAAAACTGCCTGGCCCATTGCCGGTATGTGCCAATAGGGCCGTCGCCTTTAGCAAGCGCCGGGTTGTCCATATAAACTTTATTTTGCCATACGTCAAAATCCTGGCTAACATCTTGTACGTATCCCTTAAAGGCACTCTTTAAAATAATTTTATTTAAAAGGTTTTTTGGAAAAAACTTTAGCGTAAAATTTATTTTACCGGCGTTTTCTATTTTTTTTACCGACATGCCTATTTTTAGATTTATTTTTCCTTCTTCAACCGGGCAGGGAAAAACATATTGCCGTGTCAATAATCCCAATTTAGGCAATAATACTTCTACAAAAGAGTACCCTAAACCGTGTACATGAATATCAATATGAGCTCTTATTTTTGCCTTACCTACAAAACCTTCGCGGCTAAAAGCATATTGGGCATTTAAATAAGGCCCTTCAGTTTTTAATTCTCTTAATTCTTCTACATCTGTATATTTATGCACTACACCAAAATGCCCTATATCAACACTGTTTTCAGTAGTTTCCTGCGGGTGACTGTTTAATAAAAAATCAGCACTTAATATTTCACTCCAGTTTTCATTATCTGTATCAGGCACCTCCCAGTTTGGTGGTTGGTTTGCAATGTGGTTCCAAATAAGTATAAAGCCATTTTTTTCTCTGATAGTATATGTTTGTAAAACAGCTTTGGCCGGTGGTTTTGTGTCATAACCTGTTTTAGTGCAAGTGCCTTCGGTATCAAAACAAAAATAATGAAACGGGCACCGAATGGTTTCTCCTTGCACATCACCTCCGTGTCCAAAATGTGCTCCCATATGCGGACAGTAAGCATTAACTACAGCTGCTTTGCCACTCTCTGTACGAAAAGCAACTACATCTTGTCCTGCAAACTTTTTTGTAATTAATTGTTTTTTATGCAGCTCATCCGACCGAAGCAATACATACCAACCTGTAGGAAATGGAAATAATTTTTTTGGCGTTGGGTAGGAAATCATATTTAATACAAATGTATTTGGGAATTTTAATAATGCAAACAGATTTGCCTTTTATTGAAATTATTATCGAGTTTCAGGGTAATATGGTAGCCTATTATTTCTATTACTTTGAAAAACTTCACTTTTTCTGTATCTTTTTGTTCCTTTCGGCGTTATATTGTTAATCCGCAAAACCTGAGTTATGTTAGATGACCAACAGTAAGAAGAAAAGCAGATAGAGGAAGCCAAAAAAGACCCTAAGTTTTTTGAGCCCCTTTATAAAAAGTATTACGAACGTATTTTACGCTTTGTATATAAACGTATGGAAAGCCTGGATAATACCAGAGAAATTACCTCAATTGTATTTACAAAGGCATTAATAAGTATTAAAAAATTTGAGCAAAGAGGTTTCCCATTTTCAAGTTGGTTGCATCGTATTGCCATTAATGAAATTGCTCAATTTTATCGTAATGAAAAAAAAGCACGTGTAATATGTATAGATACTATTGGTATAAACAGATTAGCGGATGAGACAGGTAAACACAATGAAAGTTTAAGCCCTCTTTTAGTAAATGCTATGCAGCAATTAATGGAAGATGAAGTGCTTTTACTTGAGTTAAGGTTTTTTGAAAATAAAGCCTTTGCCGAAATAGGGGAGATACTTGGCATAACAGAAAATAATGCCAAGGTTAAAACATATAGGGTATTAGACAGGTTACGTGAAATTTTTAATAAACTGAATTAATAAAAATTACAAAATGAAAAAGTATAACATTAAAATAAACCGCCCAGAACTTACCAAATTGGAAATTGAACAAGGCTTGGATTTTAACAAAGTAAGTTCAAGTGCTAATGCAAAAAATGCAGGGTTGGCAAAAATTATTGGCATTGGTTTAGGGATTATAATTGCTATAATTATAGGTGTAATATGGTTTAATAACAAAACAAATAATAATGAAGCAACTGAACAGATTAAGCTGCCAACTAATACCAACCTGCAAGATTCATTTATTGTAAATACAAAAAAAGATACTATTCTTGTATATAAAACAGGTTCGCAAATAAAAATTCCGGCAAATGCTTTTGTAGGTAAGAATGGTAAAGAGATAAAAGGCACTGTTAAAATTAAGTACCGTGAATTTCATAATGTAGGTGAAATTCTACTTTCTGATATACCTATGACTTATGACTCGGCTGGTAAACAAATGTATTTTGAATCAGCTGGAATGTTCGATATTTCTGCCAATCAGGATGGAAATCCTTTTTTTTATCAAACAGGATAAAAATCTGGATGTTTATTTAGCAACATTGGATACAACAAAAAATAAATTCAACAAATATTTGCTTGATGAAAAAACGAAGCAGTGGAATTTTATAGATAAAGATGAACCAACCATATACTTAAAACCTGTAATAAATAAGACCCAGGTATATAACTCTAAGAATGAAATAATGGCAAAACCTTTGAAACCAGAACTAATTTCCGATAATGTAAAAAGCAAGGCAGATTCTGTAAAACGTAAATATAAAATTGTTACAAAAATTGATGAAGAGTTAGTTGGTAATTCTAAAAAGAAGACAATAGTAAAATCTTTAAAACAAAGGCAATTTACTGTAGATGCAGAAGGTAGGCCAGATTTAGAAATTTATAATGGCGTAACTTTTGAAGTTACCGAAGACTGTAAAACATTTGACCCTGCCGAAGCAAAAACTGAATGGTATTTGGTAGAATTTGAAAAAATTGAAAAGACAGATAAATATAAAGTTACATTCTCTTTTCCTAGTACAGGGCCAATGCGTAAATATGAGGTGATTGCCCGTCCGCTTAAAGATAAAAATAGGGATGCAGCTTTAAAAAAGTACGATGCTGCTTATTCATCTTATAAACAACAATTAAGTGCTAAAGATAAATTATGTACGGATTCATTAAAAAATGAAGAACGTAAATATGAAGATGTGTTTCAAAAATACTTGGATTTGCAAAAAAGAAATGCTGAACTATATTCAAAACAAAGAGCGCAAACTGCAGAAACCGAACAGGTTGTGTACCGTACTTTTCAGATAAAACAATTTGGTATTTGGAATAGCGATTGCCCTCAAAGTATGCCACAGGGTATGGAGGTATTTGCCAAATTTGAAACAACACAAGGAGAAAACGTTTCTATTGCAGCTGTGTATCTTGTCGAAAAAGGAAAAAATGCGCTATATAATTTATATATACCTAAAAAAATTTCTTTTAACCCTGATGCAGAAAATATTTTACTAATTGTTACAAATAAAGGTAAACTTGGCTGGATAAAAAACAATGTATTTCAAACGATTGGCAAAGCAACAAAAAACTTTACTTTTAAAGTAAATATGCTTGATAAACAAACGTATACTGAAACTGATATAAATAGTTTTTTAATATGATAATAAACTGTGTAGATAAAAATAAAGTAAGGATAAAAAAAATGTTGTTTAACTCTTACCCGCTATGTTTTTTATGGACTTATTTGTTCACCACTATGTCTTACAATTGTTTGGCCCAACAAAAAATAAACCCCGATTCGGTAACACATTATAAAGTAAAGTATAGTAATAACGACTATATATTTTTACCTGCCGATAACTATTTATTTGAAGGGGGCAAAAATAAAATTAAAATAACGAATACAAAAGGCAGGCCTTTTGAAGTTAAAATGGTTAACGGAGATATAAAAAAATTAGGGGAGATAGTATTTTTGAAATTGATGGGCTGGTTAATATGGGCAAAGCTCTTTTATCAATTTATGAAACAGAACTTAATGGTGTTAAAAAAATAGTTTTAAATAAACCCTATTCAGTAATTACGTACCCTATTATAAAGTTTGGTGGTGTTGCTTCTGATTCTGCCATGCCGGCAATTATGTTGGCCGCAAGCGGGATGTATGTACATTATAATAGCTTAAATACAAAAATACCTGTAACAGGGTTTAAAATGGAATTTTACGAAAACGGAAAATTTACGCTGGATAGTAGTTTAAATAACAGGTTAAGTAAAAAAATGCTGGCCTACGTGGGTAAGTTAAAACCAGGATCAATGGTTTATTTTACCGGCATTAAATATAAAAATCCAAAAGGAGTAGAGGAGATTGCACCAATATTTAGGGTATTTATAATAAAACAAAAAAACTCAACTGGCTTTGGTATGTAATATGAAGTATGTGTTATAAATAAATACAAATAAAAAGAGAGGCTTAGCCTCTCTTTTTATTTGTAAGGTATAATAGGTTTATTTTGTTTGGCACACTTT
>DATFTU010000284.1:0-2033 GCA_035261565.1 Bacteroidia bacterium | reverse complement strand
TATTATTTCTTCGTTGATAGAGCAAATCGGAGATGAAGGAAATTTAGTTATGCCGGCATACTCGTATGTAGATTCAATGGAAAATACAGCGCAGGAAAAAGATTATGTGTTTAACCCGCTTATAAACCCTTCCATAGTTGGAAAAATTACAGAAGAATTTAGAAAGATGCCTGGTGTAAAACGAAGTGTACATCCTACACATTCTGTTTGTGCATACGGTAAATTGAGCGAATATATTACTAACGGACATATAGATACCGAAACAAATTTTGGAGAAAACTCTCCATTTCACAGGATTAGAGAACTAAGAGGAAAAATTGTTGGTATAGGTATTGGCATTGGTCCTGTAACAATATACCATTCGGTAGAAGATTTTAATCCTGAGCAATTTCCTGATGTTTATTTGCCTATTCCCGCTCCGGTTAAAATGTTTGTAAACGGAAAAGAAGTTGTCAAATTTATTTATATTCATAATCCTGCATTTCATACTAATAGAATTGATAAGAGTAAAACAATAGAAAGTTGGCTAACTACTTATTTTAAAAATAAAGGAATTCTGCATACGGGCTCTTTTGGTTCAACAACTATTTGGTGGATGGACATACAAAAGTTATTTAACGAACAAATAGCCTTAAAACAAAAGGGCATTTCAATTTACAAAGTCCCTCAAAGTGAATAGCTTTAAAAACGTATTATTAACCTTCGATTATGAGCCTTATTTAGGAGCTAAATCAGGCTCTGCTGATAAATGTATATTACAGCCAACAAATGCCTTAAAAGGTATTCTGGCTAAATACAATGCAAAAGCCATTTTTTTTGTAGATATTCTTTATTTAATCAACCTGAAAAAACACGCTGAGTTAAATAAAGACTTTATTGCGGTAATCAACCAGTTAAAACAGTTGTTTAATGAAGGGCATTATATATTTCCGCATATTCATCCACATTGGTTAGATGCAATTTATTTGCCCGAAAAAAAACAGTTTTCATTAACAAACCTCTCTCGTTATTCGTTAGCAAAACTTGATCAACAGCAAATAGAAACTCTTTTTAAGCAATCTATATCCTTCCTGAACGATACTGGAATTATATATCCTGCATGGGGCTATCGTGCCGGTGGTTGGTGTATACAACCTTTTAATCTGTTTAAAGATATTTTAATATCAGAAAACATTATATACGAATTTAGTATTTTGCCAGGTTATAAAAATGATAACCCCAGTCAGTTTTTTGATTTCTCTTCAATAACCATAAATAAGCCTTATTATTTTCAGGACTGGGTGGATAAAGAAGACAAAAAAGGATGCTTTATAGAATTTCCTATTTCTACTATAGAGTTTAATAAAATAGATTTGTTAAAAGATAAATTGCTGCGTAAGTACTTATGGAAAACAAATGACAGAGGTTGGGGTGATGGAACAAGCGCACAAACCACTTCATTAAAATCTGACTTTATTAATAGGGAAATGATTTCGATAGATATTTTAACCAAAACTAAACTAAAGAGGTATAAAAAATATTTAATCAACCAAAACTATATGCATTGGATATCGCACCCTAAAATGTTTACTAAACATGGTTTAAAAACATTTGATGCTTTTTTAGAATTTGGCGTGGCCAATTTTAATTTAGTATTTGATTTTAAAAAAATGATACCTAATAATAACTAACATGAACTTACTTTTAATTATAGGTACACGCCCAAACTTTATTAAAGTTACACGCTTTAAACAAGTGGCGGCTAATTACAATAATATTAATCTTAAAATTGTACACACAGGTCAACATTATGATGCTGCTATGGCCGATGTATTTTTTAAACAATTTAATTTAACACCCGATTATTTTTTAAATGTAGGTAACGGTTCTCCAAATTTTCAGATAGCCGATATTATGTTGAAATTAGAGGAACTAATTACAACAAAATTTAGACCTGATTTAATTTTAGTGGTGGGCGATGTAAATTCTACTTTGGCTGGTGCTTTAACGGCTAATAAATTAAATATAAAATTGGCACATATAGAAAGTGGCTT
>DATFTU010000283.1:0-7789 GCA_035261565.1 Bacteroidia bacterium | reverse complement strand
GGGTCGTACATACGTCCATTCATATTAATTAAGCTAAACTGCGGTAAATGCTCATGCCCGGTGTAGCCCCTAGTTAGCCAGGCAGGTAAAGTTGGCATTGTTCCGTTAAAGCTCCAGTTAGCAGGGTTACGAGGGCGACCCCATGGGTCAAAATTTTGTTCTGCAAAAATATTTTGTTGCTCATCGGTTAATTTATTAATACTTCCTAAATGGTCGGAGTGTATATAGTACAAATTTTTAGTGCCATTATCATTAACATACACCGCACTTAAGCCAGACGGGCTGTTTATATAACAAACCTCTCTGGTTGTGTTGTTTGGTAAAACCTCTTTTTCATACTCGTTTAAATAATATTTAGTACTAACCAACGAACCCGATTGTTGTGTTTGCGCCTTTATTCTTTCTTTATCTGCCCCATAAATTATATCTAATTGACTTAAAATATTAGATGAATTATTTACGTCAATTTCTTTAACTGTTTGTGTTTTGTTAAAGTATGTATAATCTACAGTTTGCACATTAGAGCTAATTAGGTTGTTACTATTATCAACCTTAATTACAGCATTTATTTTGGTGTTAGAGTATGTATAACTGCCTATATCGCTTTTTTGATTAATGTTACCACTAGGGTTATCATATTGCGTACTGTTATCTGTATTACTAATTAATCCCCAACCATCCAAACGATTATAGGCATCATAATGATATTTTTCATTAATATTTTTCAGAATATCAGTTTGATCTAATAAGTTTCCCGTTGGCTTATCAAAATTAAAACTTTGGTTTTGAATATGCCCGGCCGCAAAATTAACTGGTTGACCAATTTCGTTATACGTTTTTACAGTTTGTAAACCATTACCGTACAAATATTTGGTATATTGCCCAAACTGGTCTATTTCTTGTCCTTGCCAAACGGTTTTTCCATTATCAGCACGGGTTATTTTTGTAGGATATCCTAAATTATCATACTCATATAACAAGGCAAAATTATCTGAACTTGGGTACGTTTGTTTACTTAGGTTACTTAGATTATCATACTCCAATTTAGTAGTGTAAGTATTACCATCCACTGTTTCATCAAATTGCGATAAACGACTTAACTGGTCATAATGAAATGCTTGGGTAATATTAGCCGGCGCTGTTATTAGCTCTATTTGCCCTGCTCCGGCTGTTCCGTTTGATGAATATGGCACATATTGATATGTATACGTGCTACCGTCGGGGGCTGTTTCGGTAGTTAAACGGTTTAAGTTATCATAAATATATGTAGTAGTTTGCGCTTTATTATCTTTTTGCAAATACAACTGTCCATAAGCATTATAAGTATATGTTGTTACACCCGAGTTTGGTTCTGTAAGTTTTGATTGCATACCCCATTGGTCATATTCCATAGATGCTATTGTAGTAGATCCTAGCTGGGTATTAATTATTTTTCTATGCGCGCCATATGTATTTGTTAATGTACCCCCTGGGTCATTAGAAGATATAAGCAATCCCGTAGCATCGGCTGTGCGCTTATATACTTTATTATCTGGTGCTGTTAAGGTTACTGTAGTTTCACCTGCATTATAACTATACGCAAAATCTGTATGTAAGTCTAATCCATTACTATTTGTTACATGCTTATCAGTAAGCTGCATTATATCATTATACGTATTGGCCGTGGTAAGTATATTATTTGAATTAGTTACAGGTACTAAATAGTTTTCAATTTGTGTAGAAAGCTGCCCTTTAGAATTGTATGTGGTTAAATTAGTAATGGTTGTACTATTAAAACCGTCTGTTTGGGTCTTTATTACTCTACCTAGATTATCAAATATTTTAACTATAGTTGGGCTGCCTTGTTTAGTTGCTTGTATATAAAATAAAGCATTAGAACCAGGAGGATTAGGATCTCCACCAATAATTACAGGTGATCCAGATTGTAGCCAATTTACAGATACATTAGTTTCAAGGTTATCCGGCCCTATTATTTTTGATATTCGGCCAAAAGCATCATACTCCGCAAAAGTTGTTAACCCGTCAATATTTTTTATAGATATAGGAGTGCCAAAAATATAATTATATGCTATTACCTTTGTACTTCCATCTGAAAAAACTTGATTTATAGGCAATCTAAACTCAGAATCGTAAACATATGTAGTTGTTTCTTGGGGTAATGCAGGAGGATATACCGTATTAGGTGCACTGGTGGTTGATGTCAAAAGTACTCCCGTATTTGCATCATAAACTTTACTTACTACAATGCTATTATTTGTACCTATGTCTTTTGTAACAGTTTGTACTTGTCCGGTTGAATAATATGCATAATCAGTCTGTCTAATGTACTGTGAAGAACCTCTTTGCATATTTATTGTAGAAGTTTGCAACCGAGATTTTAAGTTTGGGTTAACCGTTAACCATGCTCCCGAAGTATAAACATTATTTGTTGTAATAGTTTCAATATTATTATTGTTTTGAACAACCTGAGTAATATTTCCATCTGTAATTGTAGCATTTGGGCCCTGTTGGGTATTATTATCGTAATAATAATCGGTAGAAGTTGTAGCTCCTGAAATATTATCGGTTGTAGATACGTTATCTGTTTTTACAAAAATTCTTCTACTTCCAAGAGGGTTAAAGGAGGCCGTATAAACAGTTTGGTTTAACTGTTGGCTAGTTGTTGTTAGGTATTGTGTGGTTGTAGCTGGTAGACGTACAAAATAATTTGGGTCGTAATTACCTAATGTACTTAATGTTTGGTATGATGTAGACGAGTTGGTAGCCGAAAAGTTATCAAACCCTAAAAAGCCTTTACCTTGAAGATGATATTTAGCACCAGAGTATGTATAAGTAGTTACGCTTGTTCCTCCAACTCCATCCGGTACAGATAAAGATGAAGCAACATACATAGAATTTTGTATATCGTGAACAGGAAAAGTAGCACCACTACCAACTTTATACACACTTGATGTACCATAAGCAGCTAAAGATTGGTAATCAAAATCTACCTTATTGTTATAACCATCAACAATATGTGTAACCAAATTTTCTTTGTTAAACGGGTCTATTAATAAAATAGTTCTATTATTGGCGGATGTTCTTGTTCTTAAAATAATATCATCGTGGCCATCACCATTAAAATCACCTGTTTCAAACTCAGAATTATCAACCATGTTTGGTGGATATATATCATCGCAAGTGCCACCTGGACTACAAGCACTATTAGATCCTTCTCCTGCTATGCCGTTCATATTGGCATCAGGAATTGAATTAAAATTATGATTAATGTATGCCAACGCCTGGTTAGTATAATCTTTTACCAATGGAAAAGATTTAGTTAATGAGCCATATGAAACACGATTAAAACTTGAATTGTCGTTAGGAAAACTAATATGTATGTCTATATTCTCTGAACTAGCTGTCAAGGAGCTGCTTTGTAAATCAACAATATCTGTAATTCCATCTCCATTAGCATCCAATGCTAAATGTTGTATATTCATATTACCAAAATAAATTGGAATATTACTGATAGAATTGAAATCAAATAAGGATTGCCCCGTTCCTATAGAAAGTTTATTAGTCGTGGTAAGCGATGAAAACATATCGCCAACACCATCACCATTATAATCTCCAGGCAAATAATGCCCTACAAAAGGACTTGAAACATTAGCTGTAGAAGTCTCAAAGATTTCTGTTAAAGTAAAACTTATAAAAGTTGCATTTACGGTTAACCCTGTTATTTGTAGTACAACATTATGGCTCGCTCTAACACCTAGTAATTCATCTATACCATCTCCATCAAAATCCATAGCAGAAAATCCTGCATATTCAGAAAGGGAATGAGGTGCTCCATTTGCATCATTTATACTCAAGTTTAAATTAGGGTCCATATCTATTACTTCTATTTTCCCATTACTTGGTCGGTAATACAAATAACTTAACCTAGTTGGGGTCCCACTTGTAGAAGAACTAGTTGCAAATGCAATGCCTTCCATTTTTTTATCCCCATTAAAATCGCCAATGGCAATCTGGCTAAAAGCAGGTAGACCAAAAGAATTTGCCGCCCCCCCACTATTACCTAATCCGTTATCTGGTATTTTAGAAAAAGTAGTTCCAGTAGAAAGATAAGCTCTATACCAATCATTATTTAACCCTCCGTTATTAATTTGAACAAACATGTCAATCATTCCATCTCCATCAAAATCTACCATTTGGTTGGGTTGATTAGGAAAAAAAGGCGTTTGGTTATTTGCAAACTTCCAAGGAGAAATTTCTCCGCTTGAAGACGAGGTATAACTATCGGTCATTTTAAAAGTATTGCCTCCATCTTGGTTTATAAATAATTGCCAGCCGGTATATGTTCGTAAACCGGTTGGCTCTACTTCAAAACCATCGCTAGGGTTAATAGCCACAGGAAATGCCAAAATATCAGCTAACCCATCGGCATTAAAATCTGCCACCCTAAAATCTGCTGAAGAAGGAAGGGGGTTGCTTTGGTCATCTTTTGGGTCAATAGACGTTATTGAACCAGTATTACCACTACCATATGTTATTAACGTGTTATTTAATTGAGAGTTATCAGTTCCAATTTCTGTTATTTGATTTAATAAATTGTATTTATTGTCAAAGGAATAATTAAAACTATATTTTTTTGCAAAATGATTATCGCAATAAATTTGTATATCACTTAACAATAAAGTGTTTTGCAAAGGATGGGCAAGTATATGTTTTTCAATATTATTACTTTTTGTTATGTAATGAAATTTAATACTATTATATGGTTGCATTCTTACAGTTAGACTTGATGGATCTTGATTGCCTGTATATTGTATTTCTTTAATATAAATTTCGTTACTATATTGAGAAGCCCTTCCATAAATGTAATTTATATAGTTTCCATAATTATCATATACTTTATTAACGTAATAAGAATAAGGAAGAGTACCCGCATTGTTTGCTTCATCAAAAAGCGTTAATCTTGAGTCATCCGTATTTCCCAATTCCATTTTTAGACCACCTTTTGTCTCAACTAAAAAATAATCGTTTCCGTTTTGATTTGTTAATGGTTGTATCCTTGTAAAGTCATCAGACTCAAGGCCATAATTCCCTGTACTGCCATCAGGTAACATTCTAATACCGTTATAAATTAACGCGTCTGATGTGCTAAATTGAACCCCAGCTGTTTTACCATCATGATACCAGTCTTTAGGGACTCGTGAAATTACTGCCAAACCACCAATATCCCAACCTAATCCAACCATTTCAGAATAACTTCCACTTACATAGTCTATTGATAGAGAGGGCACCATTCCATTCGTTCCTGGTGGTAAAGTAATTGGTATAGAGTAACTGGCTTGTCCAAATGATGAAACATTAGGGCTGCCGTCAATTGCTCCAACAGGCAGAGAAAAATCTAATTGATGAGTTGATAAAGATGAAGGAGTATTTGCACTTTGATATCCACCTTCTTCAGTTATACCAATAATTATTGTTGGGTCAATGAATAAATGTCCATCCGTAGTACTATTAGGTAAAATATCTATATTTCCTGCACTCGGGTTAATATCTACTTCATCCCTTTGTTTATAATCTCCATTGCCTGTACCGCTTGTAACTGTTAAAGTACCTCCGGTTACAGATTGATTCTGACAAAAACTAGCGTTTGGCAAAAATAAAATCGCAAAAACTATCACTAAATATTTAATTGTTTTCATAACTAATTTAATAAATTAAATAGTTTTAATTTTTATTTATAATCGCTTTAAGATCTTTATTTTCTTGCTTAAGTTTTTCAATTTCCTGTTTCAATTCAATCATATATAGCGTAAGCTCTTCAATTTTTTCTACCGATACACGTTGTATTTCGCCCAAACTCGCTCCGTCTTTTTCAATTTCGGCTGCTGATGGCATATTCGGCAAACGATGATTTTTTTCAATAAAACTACTTACTTCGCTTAAAGGCATTAATTTATACCCTTTTGTGAAAACATAATCAGGGAAACTATTGCCAATTGCTCGTACAATAACTTCTCGAGCACAAACAACTCCGTTACTTTTAACTTTAAAATTATTTCCTGGGGAAGAAGAGTTAGATGAAACGTCGTTTAAAATTAATGCATCTCCACCGGCACTAGCATTTATAATTGTTTGACCTGTGGAGCTTATAGAAACAGCAGGAGTCCCTAAAGGATTAGTGCCGTCCGCAATATTTGTATAAAAATTAAAATTTCCATTATTTGTTACAAAACGCATATCGTAACCTGATCTTTGAGAATATAATCCCATATCAGATATAGAAGTAATTGGGCTAGTTCCTCCACATTGAATAACACCCGTGTTAGATAAATTTAATCCCCCATTAGACCAAATTCTTAATTTTTCTGTGCCACCTGCTAATAATGGCAAGTCTGCTTGATTATCTAACGCCCCCATCGCTTGAGAAATACCACTTGCATATGTACCGGTGTTACCACTCAATATCCAAGCAGCCCCTGTTGCACTTGCTGCAGGGCCTGAAACTAATTTCCCTGTATTATCTACTAATACACTACTATAAATAACACCTGTTGCTGTGTTTATTATACTTGGAATAGTTACATTGCCATAGATTAAAGCCCCATTACTAACAGTTAAACTTCCATTAGTTGAAGTGCTACCATCGTTAGCGATGTTAAATACAGGCCCGTTATCATTTGAAATAGTTACTCCAGTATTACTTCCAGGAGCATATATATCAAGTTGAGCAGCAGGAGAAGTATTGCCAATACCAATTTTGCCATTGTTTGCCACATTAAACCAACTACCTGAGCTATTGCCTATATTTAATCCAGCATATGTACCATAAGCCGAAACATCAAGCTGTGCACTAGGGCTGTTTGTGCCAATTCCTACCTTGCCATTAGATTTAAGCCACAGAAAATTTGTAGCATTTGCTTTTAGAATTAAATCTTTAGCATCGCAGGTTCCTAACACAGCACCCGAGTTGCCTATTGTATTTCCACCAATCATCCAAGGGGTTGTGGTTCCACACAATGTTACAGGGTTATTGTTATTAGGGTTAACTTTTAAATTACCTAAAGAATCAACCGTAACAAAAGCTCCACTGCTTAAACCACTAAATGAACTTACTTTAATAGTATTACTTGTAAGTAAGCCAGAAACTTTAGTATTACCCGTAACATCTAAGGCAGCTTGTGGGTTATTGTTTCCAATTCCTAGTTTTCCGTTGTAATAAATAGGTGCATTTGCAGAATCAGCTGTTTGTTGAAACAATTCAATACCAACCGAAAACGCTAGTTGATTTACACAACCTGCCGAGCTTGTACCTGTTAACGTATAAGCTGTAGCAATTTGCGGGTTAGCTGTAACCGTTGCACCACTGGTTGTATTTAAATTAGTTGACGGAGACCACGTATACGTACTTGCTCCACTAGCAGTAATAGTTGCACTTTGTCCACCTGCCACAACCGGTAAAGCAGGGCTTATGGTTATAGCCGGTGTTGCATTTACATTTACGGTAACCGTGGCACTTGAAACAGTGCCATATGAATTTGTTCCGCTTACTGTATAAGTAGTAGTTGCAGTTGGAGTTGCAATTACTGAAATGCCACTTGTACTACTTAAACCACTAGAAGGAGACCAGCTGTATGTACTAACTCCGCTGGCTGTTAAAACAACGTGGTTACCTGCACAAACTGTTGCTGTAGCTGGGCTAACTGTTACAACAGGGGCTAAAACCGTAAAGGTGCCTGAAGAATTAAAAGTAATGATAGTATTCTCTCCTGAGATACTTACCACACCTGTAGTA
>DATFTU010000282.1:0-9205 GCA_035261565.1 Bacteroidia bacterium | reverse complement strand
TGGCACGTGAGGTGGGTACCGAAGGAAAACTAGGCGGACAATCACAAGTAAAAGGTGTTGCCGGAACATGGAAGGATTTAACGGATTCTGTAAACGTAATGGCATCTAACTTAACCGGACAGGTGCGCGGTATTGCAAAAGTTGTAACATCGGTGGCAACGGGTAACCTGCGTCAAAAATTATCTATTAACGCAAAAGGAGAGGTTGCTCAATTAACGGATACTATTAACGAGATGATTGAAACACTTGCCGTATTTGCCGACCAGGTAACCAACGTGGCACGTGAGGTGGGTGTTGAAGGCCGTTTAGGTGGGCAGGCAAGTGTACCGGGTGCATCGGGTATATGGAAAAACTTAACGGAGAACGTAAACCAGCTGGCGCAAAACTTAACAACCCAGGTACGTTCAATATCTGAAGTGGCATCGGCGGTAACAAAAGGTGACTTGACACGTAACATTCGGGTTGATGCTAAAGGTGAGGTAGAAGAGTTAAAAGATACCATTAACCAGATGATTACCAATCTGCGTGAAACAACACTACTGAACCAGGAGCAAGACTGGCTGAAATCTAACTTAGCTAAATTTACCCAAATGCTGCAAGGGCAAAAAGATTTGCAAACGGTGGCTATGCGTATCTTATCTGAGTTGGCACAGGTGGTAACGGCGCACTATGGAGCGTTCTACATTTTATCATCTGAAGAAGAAAAACCAAAACTAAAACTATTTGCCGCATATGCTTATAAATCTGATAAGCATGTACCAAAAGAATTTGCCATAGGTGAAGGTTTAGTTGGGCAATGTGCATTTGAAAAAGAAAGGATTATACTTTCTAACGTACCAAACGATTATATAAAAATTAGTTCAGGCTTAGGTAAAGCTAAACCAGCTAACTTAATTGTATTACCGGTATTGTTTGAAAATAACGTGAAAGCGGTTATCGAATTAGGATCACTTGATAATTTTAGTCAAACCCACTTAGACTTCTTAAACCAGTTAACAGAAAGTATTGGTATAGTTGTAAATACAATTGAAACAAACTCCAGAACAGAGGAATTACTTGAACAATCTCAATCATTAGCAGGCGAGTTAAAAACCCAACAAGAAGAGTTAAAACGTACCAACGATGAGCTACAGGATAAAGCGTTACTACTTGTAAAACAAAAAAACGAGGTGGAAGCGAAAAACAAAGAGGTGGAAGAGGCAAGAAGATCGTTAGAGGAAAAAGCAGAGCAGCTTACGCTTACATCTAAATATAAATCTGAGTTCTTAGCAAACATGTCGCATGAGTTACGTACGCCACTTAACTCGTTACTAATTCTTGCGCAGCAGTTATATGAAAACGCAGAGGGTAACTTAAATGAAAAACAAACACGTTACGCAAAAACAATCCACTCGTGTGGTGATGACTTATTACAATTGATTAACGACATTCTAGATCTTTCTAAAATTGAGTCAGGGTTTATTTCTGCAAACATTTCAAATGTTCATTTCTCCGAAATATCAACTTTTGTAGAAACTACATTTAAACCGTTATCAGAGGCTAAAAACCTTAAATTTAAAATTGAGATGGACCCCAGCTTACCTCAAGCTATTGATACCGACTCTCAACGATTAAACCAGATTTTGAAAAACTTATTATCTAACTCATTTAAATTTACAGAAAAAGGCGAGGTTAAATTAAAAATATACAACGCTAATCACACCTGGAAGCCGGGCAATATTATACTGGACAAAGCAGAAAAAGTGGTGGCCTTCTCAATTATAGATACCGGTATTGGCATTCCGTTAGATAAACAAACTATCATCTTTGAGGCCTTCCAGCAAGCAGAGGGTTCTACAAGCCGTAAATATGGCGGAACCGGCTTAGGGTTATCAATTAGCCGTGGTTTAGCTGAGTTACTTGGTGGTACTATTGAGTTGGAGAGTGAGGCAGGTAAAGGAAGTACGTTTACTTTATTCCTTCCGTTAGATAGAATAGCAGAATCTGTTCACCATGATAGCATAATAGATTTAGATGCATACACAACTGATAAAAAAGAAATCGATCAGCTAATACACTCATTAAAATTAACAGAAGATGGTATAGAGCAGAAAAAACTGAATGGTGTTGATGAAATGATAAATGAGACAGGCGACGACAGAAACAATATTTTACCAAGTGATAAAGTGGTTTTGGTTATTGAAGATGACTTGCGGTTTGGAAGAATTATGATTGACCGTGCACATGTAGATGGATTAAAAGTTGTTATAGCTACAAACTATGTAGAGATATTTAATTATGTAACACGCTTTAAACCTATTGCCATTACGCTTGATGTTAAACTACCGGATACCAGCGGCTGGAAAGTGCTGGATTTATTAAAAAATGATTTGAATTACAGGCACATTCCAATTCATTTAATATCGGGCGAAGAAAACAAAATGCTGGCGCTACAGCGAGGAGCGAGAAGCTTTTTACATAAACCATTAAACAATGAGCAATTAGATGCGCTTTTTTCGGATATTATTGATTTTAGCACGAGAGAAGTAAAACAATTACTGGTTGTGGAAGATAATGAGTTAGAATCTTCTCAGATTGTAAAACTATTGAAAGAAGAAAATATTGAAATAACCATTGCTTCAAC
Source organism: Bacteroidia bacterium (assembly GCA_035261565.1). Lineage (GTDB taxonomy): Bacteria > Bacteroidota > Bacteroidia > B-17B0 > Aurantibacillaceae > PALSA-968. The sequence goes on along the minus strand of DATFTU010000282.1, from coordinate 6,582 downwards.
CGGAGAAAAAGCCCTTCAGTTGATAAACAGTAAGATGTTTGATACTATTATTCTTGATTATACTTTACCCGATATTTCGGGTTTAGATTTAATTAAAAAATTAAATAATGATAAGCCTACACTAACTCCAATTATTATTTACTCGGCAAAAGATTTTAATAAACGAGAATTGGCACAACTGAACAAAATTTCGAGCAGAGTTGTTTTAAAAGATGTAAATTCATTAGACAGATTACTGGAAGAAACTATGATGTTTTTACATGTTAACTATGCTAAATTCCCCGTTGAGAAACGAAGAATTATGGAGAATTTCAGGATGAAAGGCGACATTTTAGCAGGTAAAAAAGTTTTGGTTGTGGATGATGATGTTAGAAATCTTTTTGCAATTACAACCGTGTTCGAAAAATATAATATTGACGTAATTACAGCCGAAAGTGGAAAGGATGCCATAAATATCATGAACGAATCCAAAGACATTGAAATGGTTTTAATGGATATTATGATGCCCGAAATGGATGGATATGAAACCATGCAAAAAATACGAAGAGAGCATAAAAACAATACCTTGCCTATTATTGCCGTAACAGCAAAAGCGATGAAGGGCGACCGCCAAAAATGTATTGAAGCCGGAGCATCTGATTATATTACAAAACCATTAAAAATGGATCAGTTATTGTCCATGATGCGAATTTGGTTTTATAAATAGATTATATGATTCAAAAACCGCTGCGAATAAAAATTTTATTAATTGATGATAACGAAAACAATTTGTTTTCGATGGAAAGTATTTTTTCAAAAGATAATTATCAATTAACAAGAGCAAATTCGGGGAGAGAAGCATTAAAAGTATTATTAAAGGAGTTTGATTTTACGCTTATTTTAATGGATGTTGAAATGCCCGGTTTAAATGGTTTTGAAACAGCCGAGTTAATTTACCAGCGAGAAAAACTACAACACATCCCCATTATTTTTATTACGGCACATAGTTATGGCGATGAAAATGTTTTTAAAGCCTATAAAGTTGGTGCGGTAGATTATATTTATAAGCCTATTCAACCCGAATTGTTGCGTGCAAAAGTTTCGGTTTACGTTGAGCTATTTAAAAAAACGCATCTATTACTTGAACAGGAGCAAAAACTGAAAGCAATTAACAAAAGCCTGGAATTGGAAGTAAAAGACAGAATTGCATCTGAAAGCAAAGTAAACGAGCTAAATAAACAATTACTAAAAAATATTGAGCAATTAGAATCCACCAATAAAGAATTAGATCAGTTTGCGTTTATTGCATCGCATGATTTGCAGGAACCGTTAAGAAAAATAAGAACATTTAGTGATAGAATTGCAACCAAATATGGCAATAAACTGGATGATGATGGAAAATTATTTATTGAAAAAATGCAGGCTTCATGCGAACGCATGCAAAATTTAATTAACGATATTTTAGCATTCAGTAAAATTTCGGGCGAAAAAAACTCGCTTGTATATTCTGATATTAACAAAATACTGGAAGATGTACTTGCCGATATGGATATGCAAATTCAGGAAAAAAACGCCAAAATTATTATCGATCCCCTGCCGCAATTATTTGTTTATCCGGCATTAATTAAGCCATTATTTATCAATATTATTAGTAATGCACTCAAATATTCGAAAAAAGATATTGCTCCTGTTATACGTATAACAACAAAAGATGAAACGCATGAAAGCTCGCCGGACAATATCAGTATTAAAAAATATTGCCGTATAAATATTGAAGACAATGGAATAGGCTTTGAGCAAAAATATGCCGAACAAATTTTTAAAATGTTTAAACGGCTTCATGGTAATGCCGAATACGCAGGCACCGGCATTGGCTTAGCTATTTGTAAGAAAATTGTTGAAGAACATCATGGTTATATTAGTGCAAAAAGCTCGATTGGAAAAGGGGCCGTATTTACGATTAGTTTTCCGCTTGAGATGCCAGTAACTGTTCAAGTTTATGATAATTAATTTACTTACTCTCTTTTTCAGTTCTACCGCCTATTTTAATACCAACCCCAAAAACAAGTTTATAAGGTTCTTTAAAAGTGGCTTTATCTATATTTGATGAATTATACACAGCTCCTTCATAACTAACATGCAGTAGTAATTGCCATAACTCAAGCACAACCCCCGCACGGTATCCAATACCGTTTCTTTGTAAACTTACGCTGTTTGTACCAAAATTATCCTGAGACTGAAGAATATAATTGTAAACCGGGCCTGCTTCAATATTTAATGGCCCTATAATCCGTAAACCTAATAAAACAGGTATTTCAAATTTTTGAAATGAAAAATTATTAGTGTTATTTATGTTTGTTCCATTATTTTCTGTTTGGTAACTTACACTTCCGGTATTAAAACTATATAACGGCATTGCTTTTATATAAAAAGGCATTATGTGAAGCTTAGCAAAAGCACCCACCTCGTAGCCAACTATATTATTGCCGCTAATAACATCGGTAAACCTGTTCCCAATATCTTCAATTTTAACTGCCCCGGTGCTAATTCCACCAACTATACCCCCGCTCAACACCTGAGCGTTAAAAGTTTGTATAGAAAAAATAAATGCCGCAGCAGCAAGTATTTTTTTAATTTTTGTTTTCATGATTATTAATTTTTTAATTCATTTAAGAAGATTTTTTTCTGGTCTTTTTTATTTCAGGCACTTTTGCGCCTTCTTTTCTGGCTTCAGAAAGGCCAATAGCTATGGCCTGCTTGCGGCTGGTTACCTTTTTACCCGAACCAGATTTTAGCGTGCCTTCTTTTTTTTCATGCATTACTTTTTCAACTTTTTGTTGTGCTTTTTTAGAGTACTTTGCCATGTTTATTTTTCTATTAACAAGTTAATTATCATTTTTATTTACTACAGGAGTTATTGTATGAGCTTCAGTTGAAAGGGCATCTTTTAGTATATCGGCAGAAACGCTGTCAAGATTAGGATTAGAATCAGAAATTATTTTATTGGGTTTCTCAGCATCAGAATTGTTATTGCAAGCCACAAACGCAAGCATAAAAACCAACATACCTAATGATGAAAATAATTTAATTGTTTTTGTTTTCATAATAAACTAAAACCGGGTTTAATTTTTATTAGCCATACAAATACAATATTTCAAATGCCATGCCCATGGTTAATGGATATATGATATAATAATTTGACGATAAAATTCTACGTTACCCTTCTATTACTAATGTTCATTGATAAAATTGGCATAGATATTTACTATATGCCTTTTATTAAAAAACCATTTATGAAAAAAAAATATATACATATAGTAAATAATATTAGTAACAAAGATTTTAAAAAGTATTATTTGGCGCCGCAAAAACCACTTATAATAAAAGGGCTTACAGATACCTGCGTTGCCCGTACTAAATGGACAATGGATTACATAGCCAGCGTTTGCGGAGATGTAACAGTTGATTTGTTTGATAATTTAAATAGCAATAAAGCATCGGCATTTACAACCCCCGACAGGAAAATGAAATTTGCAGATTACATAAACATTGTTGCAGAAAATAAACCGACCTCGTTGCGCATGTTTTTGTTCAATATGTTTAAAGCTAAGCCACAACTCCGTAAAGATTTTCCATGCCCTAAAATATTTAGGGGCGTTTTAGGAAGAATGGGGTTTATGTTTTTTGGCGCAAAAAATATTAAAGTTAGAATACATCAGGATATGGATATGAGCAACGTAATGCTAACTCAGTTTTACGGAAGAAAAAAAGTTGTGCTTATAGCCCCCATTTATTCAGCTTTGTTATATAAACTACCATTTAATACCCACTCGCTAATAGACCTTGATAACCCTAATTATGAAAAATACCCTGGCCTAAAATATATTGAAACTTACGAATGCATTTTAGAGCATGGCGATTCTTTATTTATACCAAGCGGTTATTGGCATTATATTACTTATGTGGATGGAGGATTTTCGGTAAGTTATCGCAAACTGTCGGGTAGTTTAAAAAACATATTAATTGGGCTATTAAACCTTTGCATATATACCCCTTTTGATAAATTAATGAATAAACTGGTAAAAGAAAAATGGCTTGTTAAAAAAGAAAAAATAGCCGAGGTGAGAGCCCAAAAAGTCATCAACCAAATTGAAAAAGATTTACACAAGCCTGAGGCGGTTGATATACAATTTCAACCTAATTAAAACTACCTTCTCTCCTATTCTCTCTTTTTCATATTGGTACATATTTTTCATTGTAATTAAAACTTAAAATTAGTGTAATGGAAAGTAAATTAACAGGAAGGAGGGTGGCCATTTTAGCCACCAACGGTTTTGAACAATCTGAACTTGAAAAACCATTAGAGGTTTTAAAAGATAACGGTGCAACTGTAGATATAATATCATTACAGCGCGGAAAAATAAAAGGCTGGAAAGATCATAATTGGGGCAATGAAGTTGAAGTTAACATTAGTATTGAAGAAGCTAACGTAAATGAATACGATGCTTTGGTATTACCAGGTGGTGTAATGAACCCCGACCAATTAAGAATAAGCAGACATGTAGTAGCATTTGTAAAGGCTTTTATGGAGCGAGATAGGCCTATTGCAGCCATTTGCCATGGCCCGTGGACTTTAATTGAAACAAAAAATTTACAAGGTAAAAAAATGACTTCTTATAAATCTTTAAGAACTGATTTAATCAACGCGGGTGTAGAATGGGTAAACGAAGAAGTTGTGGTTGATAAAGGCTTAATAACAAGCCGCGACCCAAAAGATTTACCCGCTTTTTGTGAAAAATTAGTAGAGGAAATAAGCGAGATAGATATAGTTGATAAGGGCATATCAGAAGATTTTAGGGATTTTTTTCTACAATAATTCTACAAGCACTAATAATTAAATTTTTCACTTAATATAAATTAAAATGTTATCACAAGCTAAAATATCGTTTTCAAAAATGCGGAAGAATATATTCTCATTTGGAATAGTAAATTGTGTCATTTACATTATTCTTTTTTTCGCTTTTAAATATTTAAATTTTAAAGACATTACTAACCTGCGTGTTATTAATTACTTGGTATTAACCTTAATTTCTTTATATCAAATTCACAGGTTAATAAAACAAAAACATGGGTATATACCTTTTTTAGAAAGTTTTTGCCTTACTTTTTTTACCGGCACATGGTCATTTATGCTTTTTAGTGCTTTTATATATATCTACTCGTGGTGCGACCCATATTTACATGAGTTATTTATTATGGATAATACAAGTCAAAACAAATTAGTTGCAGCCATGCTGGTTTTTTTTGAAGGCTCAGGCGGAAGTATCATTATAGCTCTTATTACTATGTTTTATGCCGGCAGGTATCAAGATGGTGAAGCTACAATATAGCCTCCCTTAAGGTTGGTATGTAGTTTTTATTGTCTCTTTATTTATATACATCATGAAAGCGCAGAACGTTACAACTAAATTAATTAGTAAACATCTTGTATCCGGTAAGATGAACCCCGGAGAAGAAATCAGTATTAAAATAGACCAGACATTAACTCAAGATGCTACCGGAACTCTTGTTATGCTTGAGCTTGAAGCGATGGGCATAAAAAAAGCTAAAACCGAATTATCGGTACAATATGTAGATCATAATATTTTAGAAACCGACCATAAAAATGCAGATGATCATATTTTTTTGTTAAGCGCCGCAGAAAAGTATGGTATATGGTACAGCCGTGCCGGAAACGGAATAAGCCACCCGCTGCACATTCATCACTTTGGTGTACCGGGCAAAACCCTATTAGGGTCTGATAGTCATACTCCATCAGGCGGCGCACTGGGTATGCTTGCCATTGGTACCGGCGGGCTTGATGTTGCCGTTGCTATTGCAGGCGAGCCTTATAATGTAGTAATGCCTGCTGTATATGGAGTTGAGTTGAAAGGTAAACTGCCAGCATGGGTTAGTGCCAAAGATATTGTGCTTGAAATGTTACGCATATTTGATGTAAGCCATGGCAGAGGATATATTTTTGAATATTACGGCGAAGGGCTCAAAGAGTTAAGTGTAATGGATCGTTTGGTAATTGCAAACATGGGCACAGAGATGGGAGCAACAACAACTGTGTTTCCATCAGATGAAGAAACCAAACGGTTTTTAACCGCGCAGGAAAGGCCCGACACTTGGGTTGAATTAATTGCTGATGCAGGAGCCACATATGATAAAACAATGGTTATTGATTTATCGACGCTTGAACCTTTGATTGCCTGCCCCAGCAGCCCCGGAAATATTAAAAAGGTAAAAGAGGTACAAGGATTGCAAATACATCAGGTTGTTGTAGGCTCTTCGGCAAACCCGGGTTTACGTGATTATACAGTAGTAAGTGAAATTGTAAAAAACAAAACAGTCCCGCCAGGTTTATCGTTTGATATTAACCCTTCTACCCGGCAAATAATTGAAAACCTATGCGCCCATGGCCATTTATCAGAATTAATAAAAGCCGGCGCACGTTTCCATCAAACAGGTTGCCTGGGCTGCATTGGCATGGGGCAAGCACCTGCCGAAGGAAAAATAAGTTTACGTACCATGCCAAGGAATTTTCCGGGGCGGTCGGGC
>DATFTU010000281.1:0-4856 GCA_035261565.1 Bacteroidia bacterium | reverse complement strand
AAATTCGGCGCCAATAGCCACATCAGGGCTAACGGTAAGTTTTGCCGCCCTGCCCGATATATATGAGTATGCCGGTGTACTGCGTGCAATAGTATATTCAAGTCTTGCGCCAACCATGGCATATGTTTTAAACCTAAAACCTAAATCAATCCAGCGTTTTAAATAGTTGTTCCATTGTATGTTGGCATAATGATTTGCCACCACACGTTTTTGGTCGGTAATAGGGTTTAGCAATTCATTTTCTACAGCACCTTTGTTGCAAAAATCAATTTCGGTAACCCAGCGCCAATCGTAGCTTTTAAGCATTTCGGCAAAAAAACCTACACTCCAGCTTTCGCGCTCGGTCGATTTGTGCGAAGGCGGCTGGGCATGTAAAAAAGTTGGGTCATCTTTAAAATCAAGCGGGTATGTGTTTATATATCGGTCGCGCGATGATGTTTCGCCTGCAAATAAAGCTATGCCTTGTAAAAAACGTTGCGCATAAAACTGATTAACAAAAGCTAAAAAACTAAAAACTAAAAATATGCGTGTGTGTTTTATCATGTGTTATGCGCTTATTGCTTCCGCGTCTTTATTTACTTTTTTAATTAAGCCCTGCAACACTTTGCCCGGACCAACCTCCGTAAAATGCGTAGCGCCATCGGCCAGCATTTGTTCAACGGTTTGTGTCCAACGCACAGGCGCGGTTAATTGGGCAATTAAATTCTTTTTTATTTCATCAGGGCTTGTTACTGCTTTTGCATTTACATTTTGGTAAACCGCGCAAATGGGTGTATTAAAATTTGTTTGGTTAATGGCCTCGGCTAACTCGGCACGTGCAGGTTCCATTAAGGGTGAGTGGAACGCGCCACCAACTGGCAATACTAAAGCACGTTTAGCTCCGGCTGCTTTCATCTTTTCGCAGGCAACTTCAATCCCTTTTATGCTACCTGATATTACTAATTGCCCCGGGCAATTATAATTTGCTGCCACCACAACTTCTCCGGTTTCTTTAGCTACATCGGCACAAACCTGCTCAACTATTTTATCATCTAAATTTAAAACGGCTGCCATAGTGCTCGGGTTAATTTCGCAGGCCTTTTGCATAGCCATAGCGCGTTTTGAAACTAATTTTAATGCGTCATCAAACGATAAAGTTTTGTTGGCAACCAGGGCCGAGAACTCGCCCAGCGAATGCCCCGCAACCATATCGGGTTTAAAATCAGCCAACGTGCTTGCTAAAATAACCGAATGTAAAAAAATAGCCGGTTGTGTAATTTTTGTTTGTTTTAATTCTTCATCGGTACCGCTAAACATTACATCGGTAATGCGGAAACCTAATATATCATTCGCTTTTTCAAATAAACTTTTTGCTGTAGTATTACCCTCATATAACTCTTTACCCATACCCGAAAACTGAGAACCTTGTCCGGGAAAAACGTATGCCTTCATAAAATTTTGTCGCGTTAAAATAGCTATGAAAGGTATAACATTTAAACCGAAAATAAAAACGCAAAAAACACAAATAATTAACGGTATGCTGTGGATAGTTTTTAAGTAAAACCACTTGTTTTTTATCACTATAAAAGTTGCTATTTATTTAAAGTATCTTTACGCAAATTTTACAACCCGTGAGCACTTTTAACGACCTCAACCTATCAAAACAATTATTAAGAGCCTTAGATGATTTAGGTTTTACAAGCCCCACTCCCATTCAGGAAAAAGCATTCTCCATTATCATGTCGGGTAAAGATGCCATTGGCATTGCACAAACCGGCACCGGAAAAACATTTGCTTATATATTGCCTTTGCTAAGGCAGCTAACCTATTCAGACCAACGCCAACCCCGTGTGTTAATTGTTGTGCCAACCCGCGAATTGGTTGTGCAGGTTGTTAGCGAAATTGAAAAACTTACTAAATACATGACCGTACGCTGCGTGGGCGTATATGGCGGCGTAAAAATGCCCGCACAGGCACAACAGGTTTACAACGGAGTTGATGTGTTGGTGGCAACGCCGGGCCGACTAATGGATTTATACTTAAGCCGTGCCTTACAATTAAATTCAGTAAAAAAATTAGTGATTGACGAGGTGGATGAAATGCTTAACCTGGGTTTTCGCCCGCAGCTTATGCAAATATTGGATGTGCTGCCACCCAAAAGACAAAATCTTTTATTCTCGGCCACACTTACCGAAGAGGTTGAAAAAATGATTGCCGATTATTTTTACACCCCCGAGTATATTGAAACCATTTCGCGCGGTACACCATCTGCCAACATTACCCAGTACGCATACCAGGTGCCTAATTTTTATACCAAGGTAAATTTGCTGCAATCGTTATTGGCAAACAACCAAAGTATTAGCAAGGCTTTGCTTTTTGTACGTAATAAAAAAGTGGCCGATGCTTTGTACCAGCTTGTTAAAGTAAATTTTCCTAACCAAATAAGTTTAATACACTCCAACAAATCGCAACAGCGCAGGTTTACTGCCGTAAGGCAACTGCAGGATGGTACGCACCGTTTACTAATTGCTACCGATGTTATTGCGCGTGGTATTGATATTACCGATGTTACACACGTAATAAATTTTGACATTCCGCAAGAAGCCGCCGTATATATACACCGCATTGGAAGAACAGGAAGGGCTGAGAAAACAGGTATATCAATAAGTTTTATAACGCCTGCCGAAAAAGAAAAACAAAAAGAAATTGAGGAGTTAATGAACAAAAAAATTGAGATGCTCCGTTTGCCCGGCGATGTTGAAATTTCGGATGAATTAACCCCGGATGAAATTCCGTTTAAAAAAGATAAAAACCTTGGCAAAAACCGGAAAGATAAAAATACTAAAGCTCCCGGCCCGGCATTTACCGAGAAAAAAGAAAAAAATAAAAAGGTAAATTTAGGAGGTGCGCGCCGCAGAGAAAACCAACGCCGCAAACTCGAAAAAAGCATCAGAAACCGCAGTAAACGATAAACCTGCTTTTAAAGATAAGCTTTACTTTATTTACTATCAAATCAATAATTTAACATACGAGTCTCGTTTTTGATTTGTTTTGATAGGCAAAATATCCATATCTTTATTTCCGCAAATTTAAAACCACTTACATGAAAAAAATCACTACGTTATTTACAGCCTTGTTGTTTTTTACCGGGCTTATATTATCAAATCAGCTGCAGGCTCAATCGTGCCCCTGGGCTAAAAAAGCAGGCGGTACTTACGAAGATGGCGGTACAGGTATTGCCACCGATGGTTCGGGCAACGTATATGCCATAGGTTATTTTTACTCAACAACCATTGCCTTTGGGTCTACAACCCTGCACAATATATACGGGCAAGGGCCTTATATGTACTTAACAAAATACGACTCGTGCGGTAATGTACTATGGGCTAAAGCAGCCGGCGGAAATGGCGGAACAAACCCTACGGGTGTTGTGGCCGATGCTTCGGGCAACGTATATGTAACCGGTTATTTTACAGCCGATACGCTTGCTTTCGGAAATTTAAAACTGGTTAACAATTCATTTCACAATGCTTTTTTGGTTAAATACAACTCAAGCGGTGTTGCGCAATGGGCTAAACAAGGCGATGGCGATGAAGAAAACGAGGCTTATGCCGTTGCGTTAGACCCAAGCAACAACATTTATGTTACCGGTATATTTGCTTCAACTACTATTACCTGGGGCAGCAACAGCGCACCTAACGGCACTGATGATGGGTCGACCCGCGATGTGTTTATAGCTAAGTTTGATAATAGTGGTAACAGCTTATGGGTTAAAGGCAGTACCAGTAATGGAGGTACTCTTGGCGATGCAACCGGCTATGGAATAGCCGCCGATGCTGCAGGAAACTCTTATGTAACAGGTAATTTTGAATCGGACTATATACGTTTTGGAACCGACTCATTAGAAAACGCTGGTTACTACGATATTTTTTTAGTTAAGTACGATGCTAACGGAAACGAAGTATGGCTTAAAACTGCCGGCGATGCCGATGACGAAGGCGCTTCGGCAGCAGTAGTTGATGCAGCGGGCAATGTTTACATAGCAGGCCACATAGGTTACAATTCAGTAGTTAATTTTGGCACACACACTATTACAAACAACACCTCATCACTACAGGCTTTTATTGCAAAGTACGACGCTAACGGAAACGATTTATGGGCACAATGTACTCAAGGAGATTATTACTCGGCTAACTTTGCATCTGAAATAAGCCTTGATGCAGCAGGAAATCCCTATATTATAGGAACATTCAGTTCAGATTCGTTACACGTGGGCCCGGTATCTCTTTATAATACCGGATATACAAATGGCAGTGGCGGTGGAGATAACACATACGATATTTTTGTGGCAAAATATAAATCAAGCGGCACATTGTCGTGGGCTCGTTCTGCCGGTGGCGATTCTACCGACCAGGGTAATGCCATTGCTACAGGCCCCAATGGCGCATTATATATAACCGGCGAGTACAACTCTTCTATTCTTTCTATAGCAGGCTTTACGCTTACAGCAGCAAACTCATACGGAGATGCGTATATTTCAAACAACATTTCTACACTACAAATAACACCAAGTATATGTTTAGTTTCGGCCGATAGTATTGTAGGAACAAACCAATACAATGTAGTGTATTGGGATAAAACAGCTTATCCAACGGCAAGCTCATTTATTATTTCACGCGAAATATCAACCGGAGTTTATGGCCCTATTGGATCTCAGCCTTATAGTGCATTAAGTATGTTTGTTGATACGGCCCGCCATATAGGCACAGGCGGAGACCCCAATACCAGTACATATAGATATAAATTGCAATTTGTAGATACAAGCGGTACATATAGCTATATGAGCCCATACCACAATACAGTATATTTTATAAATA
>DATFTU010000280.1:0-6268 GCA_035261565.1 Bacteroidia bacterium | reverse complement strand
AAGTGTTATATTTTGGTACTATAATTGGTTTTATTACGTTTATTAGTAAATTCGCACTCGTTTAAATTAACAACCCATATGAAAAAAATTTTCAAAACCGTGGCTATACTTTTTGTGGCTGTAAGTATGCAACAAGCAGTAGCTCAAAAAATCGCACACGTTCAGTTAGACTCTTTGATAACTATTATGCCTGAAACAAAACAAGCTCAGGATGTTGCCCAAGGTTATTTAAAAGACCTTGAAAAGCAAGTTGCCAGTATGAAAGCTGAGTTTGATGCTAAATACCAGGATTATATTGCTAACGAAGCAAGCTATAGCGATTTGGTTAAAAAAACTAAACAAGAAGAGCTACAAACCTTAAATCAACGTATTGAAGATTTTCGTGCACAGGCACAACAAGATTATCAAAAAAAATCGTCGGATTTATCAAAGCCTATTTACGACAAAGCTAAAAAAGCTGTTGATGCTGTAGCAAAAGAAAACGGGTATAAATATGTATTAGATACAAGCACTGGTATTGTTCTTTTTCACGAGCCAAGCGATGATATTTTTGCTTTAGTAAAAAAGAAATTAGAAACTATGCCTGCGGCAGTTTTACCAACCGGTGGTTCTACAACATCAGGTGGTGGTGGCGCAAAAACTCCCGGCACGGGTGGTGCAAAAACTCCGGCAGGTGGCGCAGGTGCTAAAGGAAAATAATTTTAAGATTAAATTAAAACGTTAAAACCCCTTATTCTCCGAATGAGGGGTTTTTTATTTCTTTATTCTCTTGCTTTTTTGTAAATTGTTATAGATTTGCATCAAACTCATGGTTCACAAATTAGTTACCCTTCCTATGTTTCCGTTAAACACGGTTATTATACCCGGCGAGGTGCGTATATTACATGTGTTTGAAGATAAGTACCAGGAACTTATTGCCGACTGTGTTACCAATAAAGCCAACTTTGGAATACCCTATATAAAAGGTGGACAAATATCGGAGTATGGCGTAGAGGTAAACATTACAAAAATTTTAAAGCAATATCCCGATGGTGAAATAGACATTGAGATTAAAGGTATACAGCCGTTTAAAATAATTAAATATACAAAGGTTTTAAAACCCAAATTATACGGTGCTGCTAATATTGAAGAGTATGAAGAAGATGTGGCCTCTAACCGTTACAAGCTTTTCCGTTCATTCAAAAAGTTTATTAAGCAAGCAAAGAATAAAGAAATTCCGGTAGAGAGTTTAACCAATGTTTCGGTTTACAAGGTGGCGCATTTGTTAGATTTAACTAACGAAGAAAAATTACAGCTTATTGCTTTTGATGCTTTGAAAGAGAAAGAGGATTTTTTAATTGCAAAAATTAAATTGTACTCGCACGCACTTAAACTTGAAAAAGAGTTGCGCAATAATTTCAGATTAAATTAAGGAAATTTCTTCCTTAATTATTCCATTGTTTTTAATTCGGCAACCAATTCGGTAAGTGCTTTTTTAGCATCGCCAAAAAACATTGAACATTTTGGATCGTAAAACAATAAATTATCAATACCGGCATAACCGGCACTCATACTACGTTTGTTTACTATAATATTTTTCGCTCTGTCAACTTCTAAAATCGGCATTCCGTAAATTGGCGATGATGGGTCAGATTTTGCAGCAGGGTTAACCACATCATTTGCACCTACAATGAGTACTACATCGGTTTGTTCAAACTCAGGGTTAATGTCATCCATCTCAACCAGTTTATCGTATGATACGTTTGATTCTGCCAACAGCACGTTCATGTGCCCCGGCATACGGCCGGCTACAGGGTGAATGGCATATTTAACTTCAACACCACGTTCTTCCAACAATAATTCCAATTCATGTATAACGTGTTGTGCTTGCGCTACCGCTAAACCGTAACCGGGTACAATTACCACTTTTTTAGAGTAGTTCATTAACACCGCTAAGTCTGATACCTGGATGTCTTTAATACTTCCTTTAACATCTGGCCCGGCAGCAGCAGCGCCACCACCTCCAAAAGCACCAAATACTACACTTGCTAATGAGCGGTTCATTGCCTTACACATTACAACGGTTAGTAATGTTCCTGCGCTTCCTACTAAAATACCACCGGTTAGCATTACTTTATTGTCGTATAAAAAACCACCGAAAGCTGCTGCTAAACCTGTAAATGAGTTAAGTAACGAAATTACTACAGGCATATCGGCTCCGCCAATAGGTATGGTAAATAAAATACCATACACAATAGCCAGTGCCAGCAACAAATAAATAAGCGAAGAAATTACCTGACCTGTAGAAGGTATAACAATAATACCACCAGAGTATACTAAAAAGCCCATAAAGCCCAGGGTTATAAGCAATACAACCAAATTAATAATGTTGTATGCCGGTAAACGCACTGGTTTATCCATGGTGCCGTTTAATTTTAAATAGGCTATAACCGAACCTGAAAATGAAATACTACCAATAACCAAACCAGCAAAAATGGCAATTAAAAAACCGTAAGGCGGGTGAAAACCATCTTGTGTGAAAGCGGCTCTTAAGACAATTTTAGGAAACTCTACGTGATAATAATGATTAAACTCTATTAATGAAATTAAAGCCGCACAAGCGCCACCCATACCATTAAACATAGATACCAGTTCGGGCATTTTAGTCATCTGCACTTTTTTAGCGGTCATCCAGCCAATAATGGTTCCAAGGGCAATAGCACCAAAAATTAACCCATATATTGTAGCAGGCACTTCGCCTTCGTGTAAAAAAATAGTACCTAATATGGCAATAGTCATACCAACAGCGCCCACCATATTTCCTTTGCGGGCCGTTTTGGCATTACCCATCATTTTTAAGCCCATAATAAAGGTTACGGAGCCAATAAGGTAACAGATTTCTAAAATATTTTGTTTCATAAAATGAGTGTTTTATTTTTTCTTAAACATTTCAAGCATACGGTCGGTAACTACAAAGCCACCCACCACGTTTAGTGTACCAAGTAATACGGCTAAAAAACCTAATACCAGGGCTAAAATATTATTTGTGTCTACATTAAGCATTACATAAATGGCTCCCACTACTACAACTCCATGTATGGCATTGGCACCACTCATTAAAGGAGTATGTAAAACAGTTGGCACACCGCCTATAACTTCTATACCCACAAAAATAGAAAGCACAATAAAGTAAATCATTTCTCTATTGGCGCTTATAAAATTTAAAACATCATTCATGGTTTGAAATATTAGATTTCCAAAATTACATTTTTACCTAACATTTCAAAAAAAGAAAAGCCCCGAAAACGGAGCTTTGCCTTTTAGTTTTTAACTTAATTAGTAATTTATAACTTTTTTGAAGATTTTTTCGCCCGAACCGGTGTTTACCGAAATAATTAACACATTATTTCCGGCGTTTCCTAATGATATATAGGTTTTATTATTAGCCACATTTTCTTGTTTAATATCGGCAACCACTTTTTCGCCTAATAAATTTTGTACAGATATTGTAGCGTTCGTTTTGGTTTGATAGTTAAACTGTACGTAATAACCCCCTGCATCTCTGCTTATTTGCATAGTATTTTGTAAAGCGGTTATTGATTTTATACCACTTGTGGAAGACGTAGAAGCCGTATCAATAACAACAGTTTGATAAGATACGGAAGTATCTCCACATGCCTGGTCATAGGCTGCTAAGGCTACCGTATAAGTACCCGGACTTGTGTAAGTGTGGTATATGCTGTTTACATTTGATTGGGTACCGTCGCCAAAATCCCACAGGTATGAGCTTGCGTTTGTACTGTAATTGGCAAAGTAAATACTAACCGTATCATTCGTTAAGCTATCAAGTGTAGTTGATGGAGTAAATAAGGAGTTAGCCGACATAGTGCCTTGTAATGTAAAGTTAATAGTGCCATTATTACAACTGCCAACGGTGTTTATATCAACACTATAATTGCCGCCATTAGCATTCAACAAAGTATCGGGCGTCGTTTTGTTTAATGATGTTTTAATGATATTGTTATTAGCGTCTTTCCAATAATAATTCCAAGGAGCCGGGCCCGATGCACTGGCTATCATATAGCCGTTAGCTGAACTGGTACAGGTTGGGTTTTGGGAGTTACCTGATACAGAAAGCGAAGGGTCGATGGTAATGTTTAAAATAAAACGAGCCACTGTCTCAGTGTCATTTAATGTACAATTATAAGCGCCTGTACGTAAATCCCAATCGGTATTTAAATACTTATCGTGTAATTTTATGCAAGCGCCTGAAGGTATGTTTTGAAGGTCGGTGGCTGCAATTTGATAACTACCGGTTATACCTGTAATGGTTTTTATTGGAATACTTAAGTTTTGTGTTAATGGTGGCAATCCTTTTATGGTATATAATGTATCGCTTATATCAGATACTATACCAAGAAAACCAGGGTCAACACCTAATGAAATGGCATCATAATCTGCATTATAATACGATGTGGCATTAGGGTCAAAATAAATAACGGTTTCGTTATTCATACTGTTACCGCTTGCTTGCAATCTAAACAATGCTTGCGGAGATGTTGAAGCTGTTTGTTGTGGCTGATAATTAACGTTAGTTCGTAAAAGTTGTTGGTTGCTGGCTGCTTTATAGGTTTCTTTAGCGGTAAGTGTTGTAGCAGCACTTGCTTTTACATAAAAGCCTTGCCCGGCAGGTATTTTATCGCCTATGCCACCTGAACCTACAGCGGGGCTACTTACGCCTGACGTACTAATGTAACTTGCATATCCATTCAAATCGGGGTTATATACATACATAGTGGCTGAAACGTTTGCATTTCCCGCTCGTAAGGATGCCCAACTGATAGGTGCAGGATATGGGTTTGCCAAAAGATTGTAGCCATGGTCTGTAGCGGCTGTGCCGGCACCTGTATTTGTTATCGTAAGCGGTAAGGATACGTTGCCTTGTTTAACAGGCCCTGTCATACTAACAATAATATCGCTGGTTGTACTTGCACCATTACCTAAATAAACCCAATAACCTTGCCCTACATTAATAGCATTGGTAATATTAGTAATACCAATATATCTGGCGGCATCGCTTATTAAACCACCGGCTGTTTCAGAATAAACATCTATAGATGTAAATGCCGAACCGTTTTGCGCAGTTCCATCGCCATCAGGGCAAACCGGGCAAGTAATAAAGAAACTATTGTTCCAATCGGCCATAGTTCTTCCGGTAAGGCCCGGTGAGCCCATTAAAGTCCAACCGGTAGTTGGGCCTGCCTCATAAACCTGCACAGTAACATTACCTGTTACGCTTCCGCCAATTGTACCAATATAAGCCGTTAAAGTTGCTGAAGAAGCCACCAAAGTAAGATTGCCTCCACAGGCAACCGTACCTGTAGTTGGCGTAAGAGCCCCAATTAAATTTAATTGATTGCCTAAGGTCAGCGTTCCACCTGTTCGTACAAGAGTTAAATTTTTAAGCGAATTGGTTGATGAGTTTGTTTGTGTCATATACATAGAGTTAGTTATAGCACCACCCGCGGCAGTTGTTATACTAAATGATGATGAAGACGAGCCTGTGAAACTTCCGTTTGTAACAGAAACAGGAAAAACTACCGGGCCATTACAAGTTAGTGTTTGCCCGTTTAAATCTATAATTCCGTTTGTGTGTGTAAATGTACCTGATAGGGTTAAAGCAGTTCCAAGTTTTAAGGTTTGCCCTGCGCTGTTTACGGTAAAATTATTTAAGGTTAATGCGCCTGTTGTAAAAAACAGAGTATTTGTAATACTTGTGCCCGATACAGACAAGTTAGATGTGGTTGAACCTGTTATAGTTCCGTTGCTTGATGCCGCCGGGAATGTAACTGCACCAGTAAGTGTAAGCGTTTGCGCATTTAATTTTACTATACCATTAATTTGTGTGTAAGCGCCACTAACGGTTAAGGCTGTTCCAAGAGTTAGGGTTTGTCCCGCACTGTTAAGCGTTAAATTATTTAATGTTTGTGAACCAACAGTCATAAATAAACTATTAGCGGCAATAGTTGTAGCATTTATAATTAAATTAGAAGTAGTTGAACCCGTAGTGGTTCCGTTAGCAACGGATGATGCAAAAGTTACCGCGCCACTAAGTGTAAGCGTATGGCCATTAATATTAACTATTCCTTTGGTTTGTGTATAAGCTCCGCTAACAGTTAAGTCACTGCCTAAAGTTAAAACCTGTCCTGCTGTAGGATTTAAAGTAAGGTTGTTTAATGTTTGTGCACCACTTGTCATGTATAAATTATTAGTAATGCTGGTTGCTGTA
>DATFTU010000279.1:0-2032 GCA_035261565.1 Bacteroidia bacterium | reverse complement strand
CGGCAGCGGCTTTGGCCTTAGCATCTTCTTCAGCTTTCTTTTTAGCGGCAGCGTCCGCATCTGCCTTGGCTTTTGCAGCAGCATCAGCTTTCATAGCCTGGTTAACTTGTTCTATTTTCTGCTTAGCAGTAGGGTCATCTTTTTTTAAACCTAAAGCCTCATTATATTTTGCAAGAGCATTCGGGTAATCTTTCTTGCCAAAATTTTTATCTCCTTCTTTAATGGCTGCCTGGTAATTTTTTTCTAAATCTTTATTTTTCTTTTCTATGGCTTTTTCCTGTTCCCTTATTCCTTCAATTACTCCCAACATTTGATCTAAATAGCCTTTATCATAATCAAAATTTTGCTTCGTGCCATCATACGCATATTTATTGGCAGGCTGATTTAATGCAGAATAATCAACTCCATCAACTTTTTTCCAAAGTGAAATTTGTGCATCTACAACTCCAAAAGGCTCTAAAGCTCTTTCTGGCGGAATGCCACGGGTTGTTATAGAGAATTTTTTGGTAATCATATCCGGTTTTGAAACCGTAACCATATAATCCCCACCTAACGGAAGCTGAAAACTATACTTGCCGTCACTACCAGTTGTTATGGTAGATACTGTTCTACCCCCTTGTGTTACCGTAATAACAGCGCCATTAAGCACATCATTATCATCATAAATTTTGCCTTGTACATTAAGTAATACCGGAGCTTGAGTTGGAGGGGCTTGAGCCTTTATAAAAAAACCTGTAATTAGTAAAAAAACTAAAAATATCGCGCGGGTAAAATGCCTCATTAAGTGGATAACAACTCTAAATTTACGTAATTTCGCACAAATTTAGAAAACTAAATGACATTAAGCTATTGGGAAAAACAAACATATTTCAACAATATTGATTTGTTGGTAATTGGCAGTGGCATTGTTGGTTTAAATGCTGCTATTTGTTATAAAACAAAGTTTCCAAAGGCTAAAGTTTTGGTGGCCGAACGTGGCATCCTTCCCAATGGTGCAAGTACTAAAAATGCCGGATTTTGTTGCTTTGGCAGCGTATCTGAGCTGGCAGACGACCTAACCCATATTGATGAAAATACGGTTTTTCAAACTGTTTCGCTTCGTTTAAAAGGCTTAAAAAGGTTACGGAATTTGTTGGGGAACAATATTATTAATTACCAACAACTGGGTGGGTTTGAAGTTTTTGATTCAAAAAAAGAGTTTGAGACCTGCGCTGATTTGATTTCTCCTTTCAATAAAAAAATGAAAGAGGTTGTTGGTTTAAAAAATGTGTATGAAATTGATAAGGCTAAAATTGCCAAAAGCGGTTTTTCAGGCTTTAAATATTGTATAAAAAACAATTACGAAGGGCAAA
Source organism: Bacteroidia bacterium (assembly GCA_035261565.1). Classification (GTDB taxonomy): domain Bacteria; phylum Bacteroidota; class Bacteroidia; order B-17B0; family Aurantibacillaceae; genus PALSA-968. The sequence goes on along the minus strand of DATFTU010000279.1, from coordinate 680 downwards.
TAAATACCGGGCAAATGATGCAAGCCTTATTAAGCCTTGCTTACAAGAAAGGTATAATTATTTTAAACAGCTTAGAAGTTGATAAAGTAATAGATGGTAAAACCAATATAGAAACCTTTTTTAAAAATAGCCTTAGTATAAAAAGTAAAAAAGTTATTATTGCTACTAATGGTTTTGCTAAGCAGTTATTGCCCATGTTAGATGTAAAACCTGCCAGGGCGCAGGTTTTGGTTACCGAGCCTATTAAAAATTTAAAAGTAGAGGGCACTTTTCATTACCAGCAAGGCTATTATTATTTTAGAAACATTGATAACCGAATTTTATTTGGAGGAGGGAGAAACTTGGATTTAAAAGGAGAAGAAACCAGCGAAATGCAATTAACAAATATTATTCAGCATAAACTGGAAGAAATATTAAGGGAGAAAATATTGCCAAAACAAAAATTTAAAATAGACCAGCGCTGGAGCGGCATTATGGGGGTTGGGGCTGAAAAAAGGCCCATTATAAAGCATACCGGTAAAAATATAGTTTGCGCTGTACGTATGGGTGGCATGGGGGTTGCCATTGGTAGCCTGGTTGGGCAAAGGGCTATTGATGAATTGCTAAAAAAAGGGTAATACTAAAGTTGTTTTGCTTTGGTATTGTAAGCCTCAAAAATATCGCGGTAACGAACATACCCC
>DATFTU010000278.1:0-2924 GCA_035261565.1 Bacteroidia bacterium | reverse complement strand
TATGACCTAACTGAAAAGGGCATGAAAAAGGTGCGCAACTTAATTTACCCGGTGCCTAATCCAAAGTTTCCGTTTTTAGGGGTGCATTACACACGTATGATTAAAGGTGGTACCGAGTGCGGACCAAATGCCGTATTTGTTTTTGACCGCGAGGGTTACACCAAAACAGCTTTTTCTTTAAAAGACACACTGAATGCTTTTGGGTTTAAAGGCACCTGGAAATTCTTTAAAAAGCATTGGCGCTTTGGTATGGATGAGTACAGAGGCGCTTTTTCAAAAGCTTATTTTTTAAATCGTTTACGTAAATTAATACCAAGCCTTGAGGCCGATGATATTGTGGCCGCCCGTTGCGGCATACGTGCCATGGCTTTGGCACCCGAAGGCGAAATGATTGACGATTTTAAAATAGAATACAGCCACCGTGCGGTGCATGTTATAAACTCCCCCTCGCCTGCTGCTACAGCCTCATTAGCCTATGGTAACGAAATAGCCAATATGTCGTCAACTTATTTTAAGTTGAATTAAAGCCAAAAGTGGTGTAACAACTCAATTTATTACTACACCACCACTTTGGTAATAGCTTAGTACAAAAAATTACATAATTAATACATTGACAAAACTGGTTGGGTGGTACAATTTACCTATGTAAATTGTACCACTGTACCACTTGTACCAGTTAGTAGTAACCTCTTGTCAGTTCGACCGGAGGGAGAAATCTTTATAAATAATTACTGAATACCTATTGATATACCGGCAATAACAGCATAGTTGGTTATAGTGTTAGAAAAATTAAGCAAGCCCTGAATGGTAAAACCTACAACTTTACCATGAAATGTTGCTTGCACACCTGCACAGCCTGTAGCATTTGAATAGGAATAAAGCTGATAACCCCTAGCTATATTAGGATAACCCTGTATAAAATTATTAGGATTAGTAAGGTCATATAAAATCAAATTGGTATGTGTGTAACCAATTCCTATTCCGCCAGAAAAAGAAACATTTTTTTCGTAAACACCTACACCATACATAAAACCACAATTAAAACTCTGTAGTGTGTTAGTTTTATCAAAACCTGAAGATATTTCATCTGCGTGGGTTGCACCCGAAATAAATGCATTAAAAGTATGTAATGAATAATGAAAATTTAAACCGCCACCACCGGCAAACCCTTGTTTATAAGCATTACCTCCTATTCCAATTCCACCATAAGCAATACCTTTCAACTTAGGTCGGTTGGCTTTTCGTACTTCTTCTGTTTTAACTTTAGATTGCTGAAATAGCATATCTAATGATGATGTTGTGGTATCTTGCTGTGCAAAACCTGATAAAGCTAAACAACAAATAAAAAAAGTAAGTATTAGGTATTTCACAATAAGCTTTGTTCAAATATATCAATTAATACAAAAGAAAAAGCCGCACTTTTCAGTACGGCTCTTTCCTCTCAAAAAACTAAAAACCGCATGTGTTTTTAGTAAACCTTGTAAGCTGGCATGCCCACAAGGAATTTATTGTTTGGTCGCTTATTTTTTAGCGTCCATTTTATCCTTTAAGTCAGATAACGCAGAGATATCACCTAATGTTGTCTTCTCTTGTGTATCTTTTACTTTTTTAACCGCTTTTTTGGTTTCTTCTTTTTCGGTTTCTTTAGCTGCATTCTCAGCTTTTTCATAAGCGCGTTTTTCTTCTTCGTGCGTACGAGCATGTGATACTACAATACGTTTAGAGTCTTTGTTAAACTCAATCACTTTAAAGTCAAGCACTTCTTCAACCTGAGCTTGTTTTTTATCCGCTTTAATTAAGTGTTTGCTTGGGTTAAAACCTTCAACACCGTATGGTAAGCCAATAACAGCACCTTTATCGTTTACCGATAGAACAGTTCCTTTGTGTACCGAACCTTCTGTAAAAATAGTTTCAAATACATCCCAAGGGTTTTCTTCTAATTGTTTGTGGCCTAATGATAAACGGCGGTTTTCAGCATCAATTTCTAATACCGATACATCCATTTTATCGCCCACTTTAGTAAACTCTGATGGGTGTTTTATTTTTTTGCTCCAAGATAAATCAGATATGTGTACTAAACCATCAACACCTTCTTCTAATTCAACAAACACACCAAAGTTAGTGAAGTTGCGAACTGTACCTGTGTGACGAGAACCTTTAGGGTATTTAGTAGTGATGAACGACCAAGGATCAGGAGTTAATTGTTTAACACCTAAGCTCATTTTACGCTCTTCTCTGTCTAAAGTTAAAACAACAGCTTCAACCTCCTGACCAACTTTTAAGAAGTCTTGAGCAGTGCGTAAATGCTGGCTCCAGCTCATTTCACTTACGTGAATTAAACCTTCAACACCCGGTTGTACTTCAATAAATGCACCATAGTCAGCTAAAACAACTACTTTGCCTTTTACTTTATCACCAACTTTTAAATCAGCGCTTAAGCCATCCCAAGGATGAGCAGATAATTGTTTTAAACCAAGGGCGATACGTTTTTTGTCGTCATCAAAATCAAGGATAACCACGTTGATTTTCTCATCCAATTTAACAATTTCTTCCGGATGAGAGATACGACCCCAACTAAGGTCAGTAATGTGGATAAGGCCATCAACTCCACCAAGGTCAATAAACACACCGTATGAAGTGATGTTTTTAACAGTACCTTCAAGTACTTGTCCTTTTTCAAGTTTACCGATGATTTCTTTTTTCTGAGCTTCGATCTCAGCTTCGATAAGTGCTTTGTGAGAAACTACAACGTTTTTAAATTCATTGTTGATTTTTACAACTTTGAATTCCATTGTTTTTGCAACGTAAACGTCGTAATCACGAATTGGTTTAACATCAATTTGAGAACCCGGTAAGAATGCTTCGATACCGAATACATCAACGATAAGACCACCTTTGGTACGGCATTTAACGTAACCTTTAAT
>DATFTU010000277.1:0-3146 GCA_035261565.1 Bacteroidia bacterium | reverse complement strand
TTTTTCAGTATCGTCGAATGAAATCATGCGGGTACAAAGATAATTTTAGAAATGAAACCCTGAACTCTTAAAATTAAAAATTACAGTTTTGCATTTTAATTACTTTTGCATTGTATGAAGCTAAACTCTGCCGGATATTTTGTCTTTTTTGAGGAAAGTGGTTTTTCTTACCTGAAACATTTTTTAAAAGAAAACACTTTTTCAAATATTTTTATTTTGTGCGATAAAAACACGCAAAAGCATTGCCTGCCTGTGTTATTAAAGGAAAATGCCATACTTAAAAACGCAAACGTATTTTCTATACCCATCGGAGAGAATTATAAAACCCTTGATACTGCGCTTACCTGTTGGGATTTTTTATTGAATAACAAAGCAGATAAAAATTCGCTGCTTATTTGCTTAGGCGGAGGTGTTATATGCGATTTAGGTGGTTTTATTGCCAGCACTTTTAAAAGGGGCATACATTTTATTAATGTGCCCACCACCCTGCTTGCTATGGCTGATGCATCGGTTGGGGGAAAAAATGGAATTGACTTTAACGGCTATAAAAATTTAATTGGCACTATTACACAACCACAGGGCGTTTTTATTTACGAGGACTTTTTAAAAACACTACCCACCCGCCAAATTAAAAATGGCTTTGCAGAAATTGCAAAAGCAGCCTTAATTGGCGATAAAAAACTATGGAAAAAGTTTTTATCTGTATCTAACTTATCTGAAAGTAATCTTACTTCTTTTATTCTCAACTCGGTTTTGGTTAAAAATAAAATTGTATTAAAAGACCCAACCGAAAAAAATATCCGCAAAATTTTAAATTTTGGGCATACCGCCGGACATGCCATTGAGGCTTACTTTTTAGATAAGAAAAACAGCTTATTGCATGGAGAAGCAATTGTTATGGGCATATGTGTAGAATTATGCTTAGGTAAAATTTTAACGCTTACCAGCCCTAAAACGGCTATAGAGGTTTTTCTGTTTTTAAAAAAACATTTTAAACTACAAGTTTTTACTGAAAAAGAAATAGAGCTTTTTATAAAGCTAATGCAACACGACAAAAAAAATAAAAATGGTGAATTAAATTTTGCCTTAATTGAAGATATTGCCAAGCCGCTAATAAATATTTCTGCCTCTGTAGGGGATGTAAAAGAAGCCTTTGCATTATACAATAATTTACTGGCATGAATTCCGTAATAGTTTCTCATCCTACAAAAATTGTTACAGGTACGGTAAATTTACCGGCATCAAAAAGTATAGCCAATCGCTTATTATTAATAAAAGCTGTAGCCGGTTTTACCGATGTAGAAATTCATAATCTATCTAACGCGCGAGATACACAAATACTACAAGGCGTTTTAAATAGTATTGATAATAATCATACTATTGATGTACATGATGCCGGAACCGTTATGCGTTTTTTAACAGCTTATATAAGCTGTTTAGAAGGCGAGTGGATTATTACAGGTACCGAGCGTATGCAACAACGACCCATTGGGGCTTTAGTTAATGTTTTACAAAGTATTGGAGCCGATATTGAATATTTAAATACTGAAAATTATCCACCATTAAAAATACGAGGTAAAAAATTAAAAGGCGGTAAAATAGAGATTGACGGAAGTATAAGTTCGCAATTCATTTCTGCCTTATTGATGATTTCTCCTTTGTTTACCGAGCCTTTAAAGCTTCAAATAAAAAATGATTTGGTTTCTAAGCCTTATGTTGATATGACTTTAAAGCTTATGCAACAATGGAATGTGGATTATACCTGGAACAAAAATGTAATTTCGGTTAACAATAAACCTTATCAAAAACCGACCGGTAAAGTTTTTGTAGAAAGTGATTGGAGTGCAGCATCTTACTTTTACAGCATATTATCTTTAGCTCAAGACGGAGAGATTACATTACCTTATTTATTTAAAAACAGTTTGCAAGGCGATAGTGCCTGTATTGAATTGTTTACCGATTTAGGTATTTCAACTACATTTATAAATGAAGGTATTGTTTTAAAAAGAACAAACCTAACTAAAAATGAATTTGAATATAACTTTTTAAACTGCCCCGATATAGCGCAAACCTTAGCTACCTGCTGTGCTGCAAAAAACATACAAACTACATTAAAAGGGTTGCAAACATTATCTATAAAAGAAGCCGATCGTATTTTAGCTATAAAAACGGAGTTAGAAAAATTTGGTACAAGTGTTAATACCACAACTAATTCAATAAACATTAACTCAGTTTTTAATTCTAAGCCCGTACAAATTAACACTTATAAAGACCACAGGATGGCTATGAGTTTTGCACCACTTGCTTTATGTTGTGATAATATAGAAATAGAAAATCCAAATGTTGTAGAAAAATCATTTCTTTACTTTTGGGAGGAGCTGAAAAAAATTGGCTTTGCTATCCAATACAAATAAAGAAAACTTACTTTAATAAAGTTACCGTTCCCTTATACGAGTAGCTATGATTGTGGTAATCAGTAGCGCTTATTATATACACATAAACATCTTCAATAGCCGGAGAGCCTTTCATTAAGCCGTTCCAACCATTAGTAACTTTGGTTGAATGATATACTAAATTGCCCCACCTGTCGTAAATTCTCATATCAAAATCAAAAATATAATCTCCAATCGGTGAAAAAACATCATTATCACCATCATTATTCGGCGTAAATGCATTTGGTATATATAGCGTAAAATAAGGCTTAATAATAATACACTCTTTAGTAGTATCTGTACAACCGTAAGCGTTTGTAGCAACAAGGCTTATGCAATAGGTTCCCGTATCTCCATAAGTATGTGTTGGGTTTGGCAAATTACTTGTTGAATCAGTATTATCCCCAAAAGTTTGCCAAAATAAATTAGTTATCGTACTACCCGTTGCATATGATGCATCGGTAAATTGTATCACAGGATCAAGTATTGTAGGGTTATCGGGAGAGGTATAAAACTTTGCTTTTGGATGGTTATAAACAGTAATCATATTAGGGACAGAAGCTTTAGAAATACATCCTTTTCCGGATGTAGCTGTTAAACTTACTGTAAAAATACCTGAAGAATTATAGCATTGTGCCGGGTTAACAGCGGTACTCGTATGATTTCCGCCTAAATTCCAACTATATTTTATAGTATCAGTGGATGTAATAGTTG
>DATFTU010000276.1:0-2527 GCA_035261565.1 Bacteroidia bacterium | reverse complement strand
ACCGCTTGTTTGTTAAATAACAAACTTTATTTCAAAATAGCTTATAACCAAATGATATACAATAAAATAAAAAATTGCCTATTTTAATTTGTGAGGGATTTGTGAGACAAAACACGAATTCATTTTGAATTATCAGCCGCCGCATATGTAGAAGCTAAATTTTTGCTTACAAAAAAGCCTTTATTAGTTGCTGCAAGTACTATAGACATCTAAGTTATTGAGAAAATTCCAGCTCCTTGCTTAGTATCCGAACCTTTAATCATTTTATAAGTCATATTTACTTGCAACTGCTAATTGTCCAGCATAGTCAGCTTTTGCTTTTACCACTTCATCATCTATCATATTATCTCCCTTTACTTCAAGTATAATATAAGAGCTATCCTGAAGCTACTAAAAATCAGGGTAATAACTGTATAAGAAATGGGGTCTATGTAGTTAATGACAAAATCTGTTTGCCCATCTGTAAGCATCCCAGGGCAAAGTGAATTACTTCTTTCATACTAAAATTGGAATTTAAATATATCGTATTACGATCTAAAATTTATGTGTGATATATGTAAGATTCCTTTCTAAGTATGTAATACTTTAAAACTTCCATATCTCCACTTTTGCATACGGATTACTAAATTAAAAAATCAACAAATGAAAACACAAGGATTAAATTTATTTATTGTCGATGATAATAAATTAGCGGTTACAGACCTTCAGTATTATCTTCAAAATAAGTTTGGAGCCAGTATTAATGTATCAACCTTTAACGACGGAGAAAGTTGTTTAGCAAAAGTTGATAAAGAAACTAATATCGTAATTCTGGATTATTTTATGAAGGGTAAAAATGGTTTGGAGACTTTAAAGTCTATTAAAAACATTAACCCTAACACAAAAGTTATTATGCTATCGGGTAATGAGGATGTTGCATTAGCTATAGAAACTTTTAGAGAAGGTGCTACAGATTATGTAATAAAAGGTGCCGGAGCATTAAAAAAAGTTACCAAAGTGGTTCATTATATTATTACCGCACCTATGAGACTTTTAGTAGATGAGTTTCGTGTTTCAAAATACATGGCTATGTTTCTTGTAACCTTTGTTGTTCTTGGTATGGCGGTAGTTATTTCTTTGCAATTTATGAATCGATAACCTAAATGTGTGAATTATGTAACTCTTTTATGGAGTTATGTGAATATACTTGCTTATCCTTGTTAAACTTCATTTGTTTTAAAGAAATTCATTTTGAAATTATTCATCAAATATATGGTAAGCAACCGCTGCAAAATGGCGGTGAAAGAAGAGTTAACCAAACTTGGCTTACATTTTATTATTGTTGATTTAGGCGAAGTGGAGATTATGGAAACTATTTCCACGCAACAATTGGAAGAATTGAGGATAGCCTTACGTACTTCCGGGCTTGAATTGATGGATGATAAAAGGGCTGTGCTAATTGAGAAGATAAAAAATGTAATCACAGAAATGGTTCACCACACAGATGAATTACCTAAAACGAATTACTCCGATTTTATCAGCGAGAAACTACAGTATGATTACACCTATTTATCAAATGTATTCTCAGAGGTAAAAGGGATTACTATCCAACAATTTATTATCATTCATAAAATTGAAAGAGCAAAAGAGTTGTTATTATATGATGAACTTAACCTTACCGAGATTTCTTACAAACTACATTATAGTAGTGTAGCTCATTTATCCAATCAGTTTAAAAAAGTTACAGGTTTAACTCCATCTCATTACAAGCAGTTAAAAGACAAAAAACGAAGTCCTATTGAAGATATTGGAAACTCAAACGATTTAAACTAGAAAAGATGATGACCAAAAGAAGAAAAGCTGATGAGTTAGTTATTGCTAATAAAGAGCTTGCCTTTCAAAACAACGAAAAGGAAAAACGGGCCGCAGAGCTAGCCATTGCTAACAAAGAACTTGCCTTTCAAAACAACGAAAAGGAAAAACGGGCTGCGGAGTTAGCCATTGCTAACAAAGAACTTGCTTTTCAAAACCTTGAGAAAGAAAAGCGTGCGGCAGAATTAGTTATTGCCAACAAAGAGCTTGAATTTCAAAACAACGAAAAAGAAAAATGGGAAGCAGAGTTAAGAATAGCTAGTTATGCCCGTAGTCTTATTGAAGCAAGTCTCGATCCGTTGGTTACTATAAGTGCAGATGGGAAGATAACCGATGTGAACGAGGCATCTATCAAAGTTACAGGTATTAAACGCAAAAACCTGATAGGTACTGATTTCTCCAACTACTTTACAGAACCGGAAAAAGCACAAGAAGGTTATAGACAGGTTTTTGAAAAAGGGTTTGTATCTGATTATCCTTTAACCATAAAGCATAAAAATGGAAAATTAACAGATGTTTTATATAATGCCTCTGTTTATAAAGATGATAAAGGGCAAGTTATAGGAGTTTTTGCGGCTGCCAGAGATGTTACAGACCAAAAGAGATTTGAAAAGGAATTGATAGAAGCAAAAGTTTTTGCCGAATTGGCCACTGAGCTTGCCGAAGAAGCAAAACG
>DATFTU010000275.1:0-5552 GCA_035261565.1 Bacteroidia bacterium | reverse complement strand
AAGTGCCGTGTGTTTGTTGTTTTATGAGCATGATAATGATGTCTGTTTTGCTTTGATGAAACGCCCCAATACCCATCAATACCACGCCTCGCAAATTGCTTTGCCTGGCGGAAGCTGTGATGGCAATGAAACCTATGAGCAAACTGCCATACGTGAGTTGCATGAAGAAACAGGTGTTGCTATAACCGAAGAAAATATTTTAGGCAGGTTAACACCTTTATATATACCAATAAGTAATTTTTATATACAACCCATTGTGGCTTGTGTTAATTGCAGGCCTTTATTTAAACCCAGTACTCAGGAGGTTGAAGAACTTATAGAGTATAAATTAAGCGGCATTTTAGATGAAAGCATAGTGTCTGAAACCATTGTAAACCTTACTACAAGTGGCTTAAAAATAAAAGCCCCGTACTTTAACGTACAGGGTAATGTTTTGTGGGGGGCAACTGCCATGCTGTTAAGCGAGGTTAAGCAATTGCTTATTGCAAATAAAGCTACTTTTTCTTTTCTATTTCAGTAACAACGTTATCGTAGCATAAGTAATATTTTCCTTTGGGTAAAGAGTTTATATCAACCATACTGCCAAAACCTTTCTTTAAAACGTTGCCATAATAATCATACACCTCAAACGCAGTTTCGTTACTAAAGCTAACTGATTTTGTATCAGGTTCTATTTTAAAAGATGGCTTATCCATTAAAGAACTGTAAGTAACCTCTTTTGAGTAACGGGGAATTCCGCCATAACCCACTTGTTTAACGCGGAATTTATTTTCACCGCTATTAGGCGTTACTTTAAAGTTATATAAATGTTGTTGAGGGGTACCATCGCCATTAACTTCGCCAACATACACCCATTTGTTCCATTTAAATTGTTCAACAATATAAGGCAATGAGCCTAACTCATTTTTTGTTCCCCAACTAAGTACGGCATCTTTATTAATATCAATGCTAATTAAATCAAAAGTGGGGCGTGGTTTAATAGCTTCGGGGTTAAGCACCTTAGGTGTACAGCCATCTTTATGGCCAATTTCTATGGTAATTTTATCTCCGGCTTTAAATTTAAAAGGTGTAAAATCAATTTCAAATGCACTTGAGTTTACTTCGTCAGATGTAACTTGCCCGTTTACTTTTACTTCGTATGCACAAAAACCTACACCATTACTTGAAAAACCATTTTGAATATATAGGTTTTTTTGTTGGTATTTTCCTTCAACTACCAGTACGCTTGCGTTAGAAAATGCAGATGCACCAAAAAGAAAAATTGAACAAATGCAAAATAAATTCCTCATTGTTAAAACTCAAATTAAAATATAGTGACAAAAGTACGCCATTTTTACTTAAAAAAACAAGTTTTAACCTTAATTATTACAAATAATGAAGTGAAAATTAACAAAATAACCAAAATTATACGGTAACTTTTAGCAAAATGAAGGCGAGTAGTTTTAATATCCTTTCTATAAGCATAAAGCATAATTAAAATAAATGCCACTAAAAACGAGAGAGTAAAAATAATTCGGCCAGTAGTAAACATTATTTATGTGTTAATTAGTGCAACAAAAATATACTTTTGCCATCACAAAATACGTGTGAGAAAATTTTTAACCTACATATTTTTAGCAGGCTGTTTCCTTAACATTTCGGCATCAACAATTGATAAGGCCTTTGCTGCCTTGCATGAATATGATTATTTTAAAGCAAAAAAACTATTTTACTTAAAAATAAACAAGAGCAGGGCAGAAGCCTCGTTTGGGTTGGCTACCATTTATTTTAGAAACGATAACCCATTTTATAAATTAGATAGTGCATATAAATACATTATAATTTGCCGGGCTGGTTTTGCCGATTTATCTGCTGATAAAAAAGAGAAAATTAAAGCAGCTTATCACATAACAGATAGTACTATAGCAGCTCTACACGATTCCATCTCTCAAAAAGCGTATGGTGTTTTTTATAAAAACATAACCATACACTCGGCCGAAAAATACGTATCGACCTTCTATTACTCAAAATATGTACAAAATGTTTTATGCAAGCGAGATAGTTTGGCTTTTAACGAAATTAAAAACAGCCAACAATCTGTAATAATTACAAATTATATAAATAAATATCCGCAAAGTTGTTACTTGCAAAATGCCTGCCAGTTGCTTGATTACGCTATTTATCAGGAAACTACAGCTGCCAAAAATGACGTTGCGTATTTAAATTATATAAAACAAAACAGCAAAACAAAATATACCCAGCAGGCTAAAGAGGAATTATTAGCTTACTATATACAAACTAAAAATGCTAAAGGAATTTATTATTACATAAAAAATATAAATGCCTCGTATTACGCATGGAATACACTTTTTAGCCTTGAAATAAAAAATTACTCCGAAAAAAATTTACACAATTTTTTAGAAAAATACCCCGATTATCCAGATAAAAAACAACTGGAAGAAGAGTTTATATATTGGCAAGTGCCTTTATTAGGCATAAAAAATGGCGGTAAATATGGCTTTGCAGATACTACTGGCAAGGTTTGTATTGAACCAGTATATAATGAAGTGGAAGATTTTAAAGAGGGGTATGCTTTGGCAGAAAAAGATAATTTATATGGGTACATTAATAAAGCCGGCAAGGTAAAAATTGATTTTCAGTTTACAGATGCTTCTTCTTTTATGCAGCAAACAGCCATAGTACAGCAAAATAAAACAACCTTTTTAATTGACCATGCGGGTAAAAAAATATCAGATTATTATGATGAAATAGCTGATTTTGCTGATAATGCGGCCATTGTTAAAAAAAACAATTTATATGGAGCCATTAACCATGCCGGTGAAGAAATTATAAAACCGGCTTTTTACGGCTTAAGCGATTTTTATGAAAATATGGCTGCGTTTACACAAAATAATAAATATGGCTTTATAAATAAGCAAGGTTTTACAGTTATACCCCCCATGTTTAGTTGGGTATCGGGGTTTAAAGACAATCAGTGCAGGGTAAAAATAGATAACCGGTTGGGTGTAATAAATAAGCATGGAGATTTTGTAATAGAGCCTAAGTACGATGTGATTGATGAACCTTATAGAGGAATTTATCTGGTTGTAAAAAACAATTTGTATGGTTTTATTGATTCTTCGGGTTGTTTACTTTCTGAAATAAAATACAATTATAATCCTTCTTTAAGGTCGGCTGATCTTACAAACGGAATTTATATGCGCCTTATAAAAGAAAATAAAGAAGAGTTACAAGATAAAAACGGAGTAAAATATTTTACACAAGAAAAATTTACACAAATTAAGTTAGGCAATAATGATATAATTGCCGGGTTTAAAAAAAGTAAAGCACAGTTTTACTGCGTGGCAAAAGCAACACTTCCTAAAACAATATATACAAAAATAATTACCGATAAACAGTATTGGTATTGTAGTAATGATAAAGGCACAAGTGTATTTACAGGCAATTTAAAAGAAAAGCTTTTTACCACAGAAGCAGATGAAGTTAAATTGCTTAACAATAATTTTTTTATCTACTCAACCGAGAATGGTGATGGCATTATAAGCAAAATGGGCACAGTAATACTGGTGGCTTTTTTTGATAATATAACCCCTACACAAGAGCCATCTATTTTTTATGTAGAGCGCAAAGAAAAAGGTGCTTACTTTAATGTAAACACCCTTAAGTTTATTTGGCAAGAAAACGGGTTTAACCCGGCTTACATGGCCGATGAAGAGTAACGCGAATCGCGTTCTCTTGGATTAATAGTCATTACCGGAATGTTTGAAATATCAATTACTTTTTGAGCCATAGTGCCCAAAAACATTTCGCGTACCGATAAGCCTGGTTTATTCATAATAATAATTAAATCTGTCTCAATTTTGTTAGCATACTCTACTACAGCCTCTGCAATGTTTTCGCTTGGCATAGTTTTGTTGCTGCAAGTAACACCTTTAGCTTTTATATATTGTTTTACCTGATGCACATAAGCGTGTAACTGGTTTTCATATTTTTCATCTTTTAACGAAAATAAACCTAAAATGCGTATAGCTGCACCAAAATACTTAGCAAATTCAATAGCAATATCCACTTTTTCACGAGAGTCGCGCGATAAGTCAATAGGCAATAAAATATTTTCACAGCCATCACGCTGCTCTCTGCCTCTAATAGTAACTATAGGACAGGGGCTTTTACGTACCATTTCAGATGCACTTTCCGATAAAATATCTTTTGTTTTAATATGCGATTCAACACCCACTACAATCATTCGGGCGTTAACTTCCTCAGCTATGCGTACGGTTTCTTTATAAATATTGCCTTTAATATTCATAAAATCGCAAGGCACATTGGCCTCTTCTTGCGTTTTTTTGGTAAGCTGGGTAATTTCATCAAAGCGCTCTTCGCCTTGTTTTTCGTACACGTGTAAAAGTAATAACTTAGAATTTGTGTATCGTGCCAGGTTATATGATTGGCTTATGGCATATATACTTTGCTCAGTAAAATCAAGCGGAATTATAATTACATCTTTTGGTTCTTTATTGTTATCCATAAAAATAATTTAGAATTAGTGTATGCGAAAATAATAAAAATAATTTAGAGACTACTTTTTAGGTTATTAGAACGTTAATTTTGCGCTAACTTTACCTAAAATGCCTATAAAAGATAGTTTTAAAAAGTACCACCCTTATTTTGTAGATATATGGCAGTACTTAGTTATTGTTGTTATTATGACAGTAGCAGCTATTTTTATTTTGTGACTATTTCATTTTATCGGCTTTTTCAGGCTGATTAGTCATTAAATAAAGCCTTCTCAGGTATTTTTTTGTGGCCACATCACTTGGGTTTAATTCGATTGTTTTTTCAAATGCAGGAATAGCTTTATTTACCAATTCATCCCTTTTGGCCTCGCATTCTTTTAATTTGGTAGCTTGTTTTATTAAATCGTCGCAACGTTTTAATTGCTCAGTACTCCAGTTATTGTATAAAGTACCTAAATTATACCATGCTTCATAAAGTTTTGGGTCTAACTCAGTAGCTTTTTTATAGCTGTTTTCTGCATTAGTCATTATTTCATCGTAGTTTTTTGGCTTATCTAAATCTTTTTTTGTAGCAGGGTCTCTTGGGTTTGCCATACTGTAATAAGCTATACCCTTAGCTAAATAAAGTTTAGCATTTGTTGGAGATCCTGCAATAGCTTTATCTAAATTGGCAAGAGCTTCCTGATTTTTGCCTTTGCTCATCAAGTAATCAGTTTCGCGGTTCATTAAATCAACATCATTAGGAAAAGCAATTCTTCCCGCTTGTAATGCCTGTATAGCTCCGGCAGTATCTTTTAATGCCATTTTAGCTTCTGATAGATTGCTGTAGTTATAAGCAATAGCTACTTTTTCATCAATAGCTTTTTGATCATATGTTTTTATTTTTTCAAAGTCTTTTTCTTTTTGGGCACAAATAAGGGCATTGGTTAACATGCTGGTGTCTTTTTTGCCCATTATTTTTGATGCTTCAAACGATGCCTCAAAATAATCCATAGCCTCTTTGTACTTGCCGGCATTATATTTTCCTATGGCTAA
>DATFTU010000274.1:0-2549 GCA_035261565.1 Bacteroidia bacterium | reverse complement strand
AAGCCGATAAAGACAGTGTACAAGTGAAAGATGAGCAAGTAGAAAATGAGTTAGACCGACGTATGAATTACTATTTAGCACAGTTTGGGTCGGAAGAAAAATTTGAGTCGTTTTACGGAAAAACAGTTAAACAATACAAAGATGAGATGCGCGACGATATTCATAACATATTAGTTGCGCAACAAATGCAGCAAAAAGTAGTAAGCGATGTAAAAGTATCTCCGGCGGATGTGCGAACTTATTTTAACTCTATACCATCAGATAGTTTGCCTTTAATAAGCACCGAAATTGAGTACGGGCAACTGGTAAAAAAGCCCGTAGTATCGGAAGAGGCTAAAAAAGCCGCCCGCGAAAAACTGGAAGGGTATCGCCAGCGTGTAATTAATGGCGAAAGCATGTCAGTTATTGCTACACTTTATACGGAAGACCCGGGATCGGTAAACAAAGGAGGCCGTTATGATGGCATAACACGCGGGCAATTTGTACCCGAATTTGAAGCAGTTGCCTTTAGGCTGAAACCCGGTGAAATATCTGAAATTTTTGAATCGGCTTTTGGATACCATTTTATACAATTAATTGCGCGCCGTGGCGAAGTGGTTGATGTACGCCACATTTTAGTTACGGCAAGAGTATCGAGCCAGGATATTTTAGATGCTAAAACAGAACTGGATACTATTTACCAGAAAATAATGGACGGAAAAATTAGCTTTTGTAATGCCTGTAGCAAGTATAGTGATGACAAAGACACTAAAAACAATTGCGGAACTATGCAAAACCAAGCTGCCGGAAGCACAAAATTTGAGATTGAAGAGCTTGGGCAAATAGACCAAAACCTGGTGTTTATGCTGGAGAAAATGAAGCCCGGTGAAATCAGTAAACCACTTATAAACCAAGGGCAGCAGGGGGATACAAAACAATCATTCAGGATTATTTATTTAAAAACACGCTCAGAGCCACACAAGGCAAATTTAAAAGATGATTACCAGCGTATGCAAAATTTGGCACAAATACATAAGCAAAAAAGTATAGTGGATGCCTGGGTTAATAAAAAACTAAAGTCTATTTATGTGCGTATTGATGATGATTACAAGAATTGTAATTTTACGCATAACTGGAAACAAGCCTCAAACCCTTAATCTTCTTCTTGATTTTTCAGTAAATCAAAAACTAAATCTTGCTCGTAACCTTTACTAAGTGCATAACGCACCAGTTTCTGTTTTTTTTTCAGTACGTTTTTTTCGGTAATAGATTTTTCTTTTAATGCCAGTACTTTTTTTAACGTGTTTATATACTCGGTATTATCTATTACGGCCAGTCCTTTTTTAATACAATAATCAGATACCCGTTTAGCTTTTAATTCCTGCTTAATTTTAACCTTGCCCCACTTTTTTATTCTGAATTTTCCACCGGCAAAAGCAATGGCAAAACGCTCTTCGTTAACAAAATTTTCGGTCACCAGTTGCGCTATCATATTTTCAACGGCATCGGTTTTTAAACCATAGTCGTACAGTTTATCTCTAACCTCTTGCTGGCAACGCTCTTGGTAGGCACACCAATCGCGTATTTTAATCAAGGCCTGCTCGGGCGTGTAATATATTTTTTGTTTTTCCACAGGTTATAAAATTAATAAATATGCGTTTCAATTTGTACTTTTGCCGCACAATGGCAGAAAACACCCAAAAATCAGATATGCCTTTTTTTGAGCACATTGACGCGCTGCGCTGGCACCTTATACGCAGCATAGTGGTAGTGGGTGTTTTAGGGATTGTGCTATTTTTTTATAACGATATTTTATTTGGTAAAATTTTATTTGGGCCCCGCCATCAGGATTTTATTACATATAGAGTTGTTTGCTCGTTAGGCTGGCGTTTGTTTCATGATAACTCAGCTTGCATACAAGCTGCCACACAAGAGTTAATTAATACCGATTTGGCAGGGCAGTTTACCATGCACATGTGGGTATCGTTTATTGGCGGTGTAATTTTAGGTATGCCATACGTATTATGGGAGCTTTGGCGCTTTATTAGTCCGGCACTTAGACAAACTGAAACTAAGCCAGTAAGAGGTTTCGTTATCATATCTACCATTCTGTTTTTAATGGGTGTTGCGTTTAGTTATTTTTTAGTTTTTCCGTTAACGTGGAATTTTTTAGCGCCTTATGCTGTTAGCGGCGACGTAAAAAACTTAATATCATTCGATTCATACGTATCAAACTTAACTACGCTTACTCTTGCTTTTGGTTTGGTGTTTGAAATGCCGGTAGTAGTTTATTTTTTAAGCCGGATTGGCATAATGACCCCCACATTTATGCGCAAATACAGAAGGCATGCCGTAGTGGTTATTTTAATACTGGCCGCTTTTATTACCCCAACATCAGACATACCGACTATGATGGCAGTTTTTGTGCCTTTGTATATGCTGTATGAGGCAAGTATTTTTGTATCGGCTTATGTAAATAAAAAACACTACGCGTAATGTATACCGTTGTTATAGTTGCCGGAGGAACAGGGAGCCGCATGAATAATGGGTTGCCTAAGCAACTAATTGAA
>DATFTU010000273.1:0-7583 GCA_035261565.1 Bacteroidia bacterium | reverse complement strand
CAATAAAGTCAACTACAATAATGCCTCCCATATCGCGCAGGCGTAACTGGCGAGCAATTTCGGCAGCAGCTTCCAGGTTAACCTCTAAAGCGTTCTCATCTTGCGTGTTGCTTGATTTTGCGCGGTTACCGCTATTTACATCAATAACGTGTAAAGCCTCGGTATGTTCAATAATTAAATAAGCGCCACTTTTTAAATGGACTGTTTTACCAAAAAGTGATTTTATTTGCTTTTCAATACCAAAGCTGTCAAAAATCGGAATTTTACTTTCATATGGTTTTATGATGCTTAGTTGGTCAGGCGCAATATTTTTTAAATACGAAGTTATATCGGTATGTATCTGCTTATCGTTAATATGTACTGCCGAAAATTTTTCGTTCAGTATATCACGCAATAAAGCATTGGTTCTGTCAACTTCGCCAAGTACACGGGCAGGTGGTTGGGCATTTTTAAGGGTTTTAAAACACTCTTCCCACTTAGCTACCAGGTCGTTTAAATCAGCTTCAACTTCGGCCACGGTTTTGCCTTCGGCCACGGTGCGAATAATAACCCCAAAGTTTTTTGGTTTAATGCTTTGTACCAGTTCTTTAAGGCGGGTTTTCTCTTCCTGGCTTCTTATTTTAGAAGATATGGAAACCTTATCGGCAAACGGAATAAGCACTAAAAAACGGCCTGCTAAAGATATTTCACACGTAACACGAGGGCCTTTGGCAGAAATGGGTTCTTTGGCAACTTGTATTAATACATCTTGTCCGCTTTTTACAAGGGTATTTATCTTGCCATCTTTAGGTATATCTTTTTCGGCTTTAAAATACATCAGGTTTGATGTAGTTTGCTTGCCCGACCTTACCTGGTCTACAAATTTAGTAAGTGTGGCAGCCTGAGGGCCTAAATCTAAATAATGTAAAAAAGCATCTTTCTCGTAACCAACATCTATAAAAGCAGCATTAAGTCCGGTCATAACCTTCCCTACTTTGCCTAAATAAATATCGCCTACAGCCCACTTTAAATTACCTTTTTCACGATGCAACTCTATTAAACGCTTGTCATTAAGCAAGGCAATAACAATCTCGTCAGAGGTTTTGTTTATAATCAGTTCGTAATTCACGATAAATATGATTGAATATATATATGCGCCAAAAGCTGAAAAGATACACTCTTTTCAGCCTAGGGCAAACTATTTAAAGAAATAGGTTATTTCTTTTTATGGCGGTTCTTTCTAAGACGTTTTTTACGCTTATGAGTGGCCATTTTATGACGTTTTCTTTTCTTTCCGCTTGGCATAGAATTTATTTTTGTGCTTTGGTTTTTATAACCTTAGCTGGTTAAACATTAGTTTTTAATTGTTGTATATACTTTTTAATTTGTTCTTTAATTTCTTTATCGGGCGTTAACGCCACATATTTTTCAAGTGTCTCAATTGTTTTAGTTTTTTCTCCCTTTTTTTCGTACACATCGGCCAAAAACAAATAGGCTTCTAAATACTCAGGTTTTATTTTAAGTACTTTTTGGTAGCGGGCTTCTGCTTTATCAAATTGACCTGATTTAACAGCAAAAGAGCCTAACACCATTTGTACCTGTATATTTGCACTATCGGCTTGTTCAACTTCCTTAAGCATTCCTATCCCCTTCATAGGGTCAGTACTTCCTTCTACATAACAAGACGCTAATTGAATTTTAGCTGCAGTATAGTTAGGCTGAATAGCTAATGCTTTATTATAACAAAACATAGCACTTTGGTAAAGGCTTTGTGCCTGATTTTTATCTTGTACAAAACCCACCGAATAAAAATAACGATTACCTGCATCGCACCAAATTTTAGCTGTATTTGCTTTCTCTGCCTTTTTCTGAAAATAAAAGCAGGAGGCAACAGGCATTTTTTTGATATTGAAAAACTCAACCATAGCGTTTATACCTGTTGTATCGGTAGCTTTTTTGTCAAGCACCTCATATTCTTTTTTGTCTTTTTCAGACATGGCAGATATAAGTGCATCAACATATACTTTAACATCAACAACCTGGGCTGTAGTTTTTTCAGCAATATCTTCGGCTTTTTTAACCGGTTTTTTGTTGGCAATAAATAAAAGAACGAATAATATAACAGAACATGTAACTACAATTAATTGTAGCGTACGGGTATTTTTCATTCTGCTTTTACGTTTTTCTTAATCTTGTCGGCAAATGTTTTGGCAGGTTTAAAGGCAGGTATATAGTGGGCAGGAATGTGTACAGCCTGGTTTTTAGTAATATTACGGCCAATTTTAGCTGCACGTTTTTTGCACAAAAAAGTACCAAACCCACGCAGGTAAATATTTTTACCTTGAGTCATGTTGTTTTTAACAACTTTCATAAAAGATTCAACTGTATTAAGCACAATGGTACGTTCTACCCCTGTTTTTTCAGCAATCTCATTTACAATATCGGCTTTAGTCATCTATAACGCTATTAAAAATAGGCGGCAAATATACACTTTTTTTGTAACTAACTGTGTTTTAATGTAATTATTCAATAAAAATTAAACTATTGTAAATAAAAACGCCGGCTTTCGACCGGCGCTTTTTGTATAATTAAGTAATTAAATTATGCAAGTTTTACGTTAACAGCATTTAATCCTTTTTTACCTTCTTGTACATCAAAAGTAACGTTATCGTTTTCACGAATTTCGTCTTGGATACCTGATACATGAACAAAGATTTCTTCTCCTGTTCCTTCTGTTTTAATGAATCCGAAACCTTTGGTTTCATTAAAAAATTTTACTACTCCGTTTTTCATTTTTTGTTTTTGTTTTATTAATGCGTATTTAATTAATTTTAATCATAAAGGGTACACAAATACTAAATATACCCTTTAGGTTACTTACTTAAGAAAATGTAAAATTTATCGGATTGCAATGGTGTTACAAATAGACTGAGATACAATCTTCTTTAAAGAAGTATGCAAATGTACTATATTATTAATTAGTACACTAATTTATTTTAGTAAAGTAACCGTGCCATGATAATCGTGCTGCTTGTTAAAATCATCATAAAAACTAACTTTCCAAACATACACATCCTCCTGAGCAGTTTGGCCGTTTACTTTTCCATCCCAACTATGGTCAATATCCGTTGCGTGAAAAATTAATAAGCCCCATCGGTCAAAAATCCATAAATTATAGGTAGAGTTTTTAATACCTATACCTTCTCCTTTAAACCCATCATTTGTATTATCGTGGTTAGGCGAAAACGCATTGGGTATATAAAATGTAACGGCATCTTTAATTACTACCACTTCTTTAATAGAATCCATACAACCATATAGATTTTGAACAACCTGTGTTACTATATAATCGCCATGTACCTGATCACTATAAATATGTGTTGGATTTGCGATGGTTGAGTAACTTAATGAATCAACGGTTTCATACATATCTCCAAAGTTCCAGTTATAAGCATTTAAACCCGATGCACCAATTGATTGGTCATAAAAATGAAGGGTTGGGTCAATAATATCAGCATCTTTTGGCCCCCAGCTAAAACCGGCCAGTGGTTTAGGGAATATGGTTATATAATCAGTCTTTGTAATATTGCTGGCGCAACCACTATCAGTTACTACGGTTAGCGACACTGTAAAATAACTATTTTGGATATGAGACCCATTGGTATATGTTTGCTGTGCTGCCGTTTGCGTAGTATAAGTAACTGTAGCGCCATTACCAAAACTCCAGTTCCAGCTCTTTACTGGCAGAGAAACCACATCGGTAAATATGGTTGTTAAAGGTGTACAACTCATCGAATCTGCTGAAAAATCTACCGTAGCACTGGGGTTTATATATATGCTTTCTGTAGTATCATCTGTACAACCGGCAATTGTAGTAACCTGCAAATTAACAGTGTGTGTGCCAACCGAAGTCATCATAAAAGATGGGTTTTTTACAAAGGCAGTGCCTGTTCCAAAATTCCAACTCCATTGAGATATGGGGCTTCCACCTGAAACAGATTCATCCATAAATTGGGTGGCATTGCCTGTACAGGCGGCCGAATGTGAAAACTGGGCTATAGGGTATGGGTCTACAGTTATAGAAAACGATGCAGGTGGCCCAGCGCAACCATTTAAATTGACACTAATATTAATAACATTGCTTTGTGCAACTGTAGGCGAGCCACTGGCAACAAACGAAGGAATAAGCGTACTGCCGCTTGTAGTAGTTAAACCTATAAAAGGCGAATCAACCGTATTCCAGGTTATTGCAGCATTTGTAGGTACAGCCTTTATGGTATCGGCAGGTACAAGTGCCTGAGGGCAATACTCAACATTACTGTGCGTAACTACCGGCGTGGGCTTTACCGTAACTGTATAACTTTGTGGGGGGCCAACGCATCCGCTTAAACTTGGTGTAACTGTTATAACCCCAAAAATATTAGCTCCTGTATAATTTATCCCTGCAATAAAGGTTGGCGGAACACCTGTACCACCGGTTAATGCCAAACCGGTGGCCGTATTGTTATTTGTCCATGAATAGGTAACACCACTGTTTGGTGTAGGAGTAAATGTAGGTGAAAATAAAACATCGCTCCAACAAAGAGGTGCCGGCGAGCTAACAGCAACCTGTGGTATTGGTTTTACATTTACGGTTATAGTTTTTGACCCAACACATCCGCTTGTTGATGTTACGTTTAGGCCAACTGTATAAGTACCAACAGCAGGGTATGTATAAGTGGGGTTTTGCAGGTTTGAAGTATCAGCAGGATTGCTTACATCACCAAAATTCCAGCTATACACAACATTTGTTGTTGGTGTAGATGTGTTATTAAAAACTGAATTAGAACCTAAGCATACCGTTGGAGTTGAGAAGGCAACAATAGCATTTGCATCAACTATAACACTGCCTGTTGAAACAGCCTGGCAATTAAAACTATTAGTTACTGTTAAAGTGGTTACAAAAGTACCCGAGTTAGCATACATATGCGTTGGGTTTTGATTAGTGGACAGGACAGAACCATCGCCAAAATTCCAATTATAGCCTGAGCCTCCAACCGAAGTATTGGTAAATGTTGTAGGATATTGCTTACAAACCGTATCGGAAATAAAGGATGAAGTTGGTAAAGGGTTTACATTAACTACTGCACTGTATGTTGCAGAACAGCCTACCGAACTTGTTACAGAATATGTAACCACAAATGTACCTGTATTTGCATATAAATTAGTTGGATTATTAGACACAGAGGTACTTCCATCTCCAAAATTCCAACTCCAGCTATTAAGAACACCTTGATTTGGTGATAAAACCGAATTATCGGTAAACTGCATAGCATTATGAAGGCATGGAGTTGTTGCTGTAAAAGATGCTGTGGGAGATATAGTGGTTGGTTGCACA
Source organism: Bacteroidia bacterium (assembly GCA_035261565.1). Taxonomy (GTDB): domain Bacteria; phylum Bacteroidota; class Bacteroidia; order B-17B0; family Aurantibacillaceae; genus PALSA-968. The sequence continues at coordinate 2,227 of DATFTU010000273.1, read as the reverse complement.
GTATCGCTTAAAACCAAGGTGCAGCCTGTTTGCCCGCTATTGGCAAAGGTTGTCATAGTAACCGAATAAACTCCGGCTGTATTTACTGTAGCAATTTGTGATGAACTTCCGCTAACAAAACTGGGGCCACTCCAATTATAAGTTGCTAAGCCTGCCGGGGCTGTTAATGTTGTATTGCCACCTACACATGGCAGCGGAGGGTTTACAATTAGTGTTTGCGGCGCACAATCAACAGCCAAGTAAGCGTAGCCCGAATGCCCGCCACCGGCACAATCAGAACTTTCAAAAGTTATGGTAACATTTTGCCCCACATAAGCATTTAAAGGAATTAAAACAGGTGTCCAGTTTTTATAAAAAAAATCGTACGGCTGACTATTTCCGCTAAAACTATTTGTCTGTACTTCAACTGTATTAAACCCCCCAATAGAAGGAGCCGAAAGAGCATCCACATCATAACGGGCGCAAACTATTTCGTTCCCGCTGCCGTCATACATTCTGATTCTAAAATAAGGCTGGTCGGTTGAAGTATGGTTATTTGGATTAAACTGCGTTAAAACCACAGCATACCAATATGTAATTGTTTTGTTTGCCTGCGTAACCTGAAAAGTATTACTAATTGTTTGATGAAAAAAAGGTAATTGGTTTTGAGAACCTGATACTTCAATATTAGAAGCGCTATCATTTCCTAACCTTAGAGAATATGTATGCCCCGGAGCCACTCTGCTTATAGGTACATTTGGGTCAGTGCCTGCGGTACACAATTCGTGTACATAGGCCATAGAGTTAAATCCGTTCGTATTAAACCCGTTAACGGTTAAAAATCCATACCCTCCTTGCCCATTATTAGTAGTTCCCGAAGTTCCCTGGTTATTCCATTGCCCAACCCAATCACTTAAATCGCCCGATGCAAAATCTAAATTATTGCAACTGCTCATAGTTTTGTTGGTGCTGGCACCGTTATTTTTTACTTCTTCTTCTCTTCTTATTGCGTCTGTAGCCGATACATACTTAAATTTATACACATCCTCAAAGTATGACAGCTTGTTTAACCAATATTGCTGAGCATTTGCTTTGGTTATAGAACCTTCTTTTACTAAGTTGTAGTACTCATCAGTTTTTAAATAACCCCACTTGGCAGCATATTTAAAAAAAAATCTGCACTCGGCTATTGTAATGTGTAAGCGTTTGCAAAATTTTGTTTCTATATCTTTCCAGTTATATAAAGATGGAGTGGTAACTTCAGTGCAAACATGGGGTTTAGTAAATGTACGATTTTGAGCCTGTAAAAATACAGACAGCACGAGTAACATGAAAAGGAACACTTTTTTCACGATGTTAGTTAAATCGTTAATTCTTAGACAAATATAGTCTAAAAACCACTTACTTACAATACTGTAGTTAATTTAAGAATTATTAAGCTTTTTGCTCTTTTGGCACACGCAACAAGAGTATAAATCCTATTATAAAAATGAGGATAAGTGATAGAATTGAGTTTCTGATACCGCCGGTTAAATCTTCAATTAAACCAAAGGTGGTGGTACCAATAGCTAAACCAATTTTTTCACTTACATCGTAAAAACTAAAATAACTGGCGTGGTCTTTAGTTTCGGGCAACATTTTAGAATAGGTACTACGCGACATAGCCTGTATGCCACCCATTACCATACCAACACAAGCCGCAACCACATAAAACTCCATAGGGGTATCAACCAATAAATACGTATAAACACAAATAGCAGCCCAAATACCTATGTTAAGGCCTATTGTTTTTATGTTACCAATAACCGAAGATAGTTTAGACATAATAAAAGCACCTGCCACACCTAAAAACTGAATAATTAAAATAGATATAATTAAACTTTGTTGTTGTTGGTTTTCACTATCCCACTTAATGCCTTTGGTCGCAAAAGGCACAGCCATTATCATAACGGTTTGCACCCCCATATTGTACATAAAATAGCTGGATAAAAAACGGCGCAATTGCAAGCGGTTTTTTAAATCGTCCCACACATTTTTTAGCTCTTTATAGCCACTGCTTAATAAATGTTTCTTTTTATCTGTAGGTGCAACCGATTTAGGCAGCCTCCTAAAGGTTACTTGTGCAAAACCTATCCACCAAAGTCCTACTAAGGCAAAGGTATATTGTATTTTGGGAATTGTTTTTGTAAAAACGGCCAATATTAAAATAGCAATTAATAGTAAAGAACTGCCCACATACCCCATAGCA
>DATFTU010000272.1:0-8647 GCA_035261565.1 Bacteroidia bacterium | reverse complement strand
CTAAAATACCAAAACAAACCTAAAGCTATTTTACTGTTAGAAGACGGAACGTATTTTGAAGGAAAAGCTGCCGGAGCCATTGGTACAACCACCGGAGAAATTTGTTTTAATACAGGTATGACAGGCTATCAGGAAATTTTTACCGACCCATCGTATTACGGCCAAATAATTGTAATGAACAACACTCATATTGGCAATTATGGGATAAATGCAGATGAGGTTGAAAGTGAGAGTATTAAAATTGCAGGCATGGTTTGCAAAAAATTTAATAATGGCTTTTCTCGTGCGGCAGGTCAAAAATCGTTACAGGATTATTTTACCGAAGCAAGTATAGTTAGTATTAGCGATGTTGATACGCGCGCCATTGTACGTTATATACGCGATAAAGGTGCCATGAACTGTATTATCTCGTCGTCCATTTATGATATTGAAGAACTAAAAAAACAATTGGCTAAAGTGCCAAGCATGGCCGGGTTAGAGTTATCATCAAAAGTAACTACTAAAAAGGCTTACGAGGTGGGTAATCCTAACGCCATAAAACGTGTTGCTTTGGTAGATTTTGGTGTAAAGAAAAACATTATACGCAGTTTGGTTGAACGTGGTTGCCATGTAAAGGTTTTCCCTATGAAAAGCAGCCTGAAAGAAATGCTTGATTTTAAACCCAATGGCTTTATGTTGAGCAATGGCCCAGGTGACCCAGGAGTTATGAAAGACGAAATTAGTTTGGTAAAACAAATTGTAGATACTAAAATACCTTTGTTTGGTATTTGCTTAGGGCATCAGCTATTGGCTGAATCGCAGGGCATTTCAACCTACAAAATGCACAGCGGGCACAGGGGCATAAACCATCCGGTAAAAAACATTATTACCAATAAGTGCGAAATTACCTCACAAAACCACGGCTTTAGCGTTAAGGCCGAAGATGTGGCTGCCAATAAAGAAATAGAAATTACCCACCTTAACCTAAACGATAAAACCATTGAGGGCATTCGCCTAAAAAAACAAGCTGCTTTTTCAGTACAGTATCATCCTGAAGCCGGTCCCGGGCCATATGATAGTCGATATTTGTTTGATGATTTTGTAGCAAGCATGGTTAATGTGGCTGTTAAGGCTTGTTAACCACTTATCACAATTTTTAATTCATTTTTAATTTAATACTATCTTTATACAATGAAAAAGATTACTCTACTTCTATGTTTATTTATTACGGCGCAAGTGTTTTCGCAGGGTAAAAGCTATGTAATAAATGGAGTTATGAAAAAAGCTCCTGATAATTCATACCTATATCTTACTCACAAAGAAAATGATATTGCCATTACAGATTCTGCTCTTGTAAAAGGAGAAAAATTTACATTTAAAGGTAAAATAGCGGAGCCCAATATGTATTGGATTACATTGCGAAAAGCAGAAACCCCTTCACTTATATTTTTTGTAGATAACACCGCTATTACGATTACCAGCGAAATAGACTCTTTAGCTACAGCACATATAAAAGGAGGCCCAACACAAGATGATTATAAAGCTTGGCTTAAACTACAAAATAATTATGCTGAGACCCGTGTAGGCCTTATAAAACAATACAACGCTTATGGGCAGGCGCAAGACCAGGCAAATGCCAAACGAATTATGGATACTGCCATTATATTGGAGCGTGCTTACGAAAAAAATATTGTAAAGTTTATTAAAGACCATCCAAAATCAGTAATCGGGGGGTATGCTATTTGGGCTGTAACTTTTGATTGGCCTAAAATAGAAGAGTATGATGAAATGTATAACGCTTTATCTGAACCAGTAAAAAAAGGTAAATTTGGTATGTTAGCCGACGACAAAATTGCTTCTATAAAGGGTATTACAATAGGCTATAAAGCTATAAATTTTACTCAGCCCGATGTTGATGGCAAAAACGTGTCACTAAGCTCATATAAAGGGAAAGTTGTTTTAGTTGATTTTTGGGCAAGCTGGTGTGGTCCTTGTCGTGGCGAAAACCCTGCTGTAGTTGCGGCGTATCAAAGATATAAAGAAAAAGGCTTTGATGTGTTAGGTGTGTCGTTAGACCAAAATAAAGACAAATGGGTACAGGCTATAGCAAAAGATGGTTTAACCTGGACACATGTTAGTGACCTTAAAGGCTGGCAAAACGAAGTGGCCAAAAAATATGGCGTAACTTCTATACCCTTTAATGTTTTGGTTGATAAAGATGGCAAAGTACTGGCAAAAGGCTTACGTGGACAGGCTTTAGAAGCTAAATTGGCAGAAATTTTTGATAAGTAACCAGTTTGTTTTGCAATAAAAAAATGAATGCCTATATTTGCGGCCTGTTATAGGTGAGGTGCCTGAGTGGCCGAAAGGAACAGTTTGCTAAACTGTCGTACGGGTAACTGTACCGCGGGTTCGAATCCCGCCCTCACCGCTGAAAGGGACTTACTACTTAAAAAAGGGGTAAGTCCTTTTTTCAATATAGCCGAATCGCCCGCTAGGCGGGCGATTATGGCAATTATAGAATTTATTTTATCGGTTCGAAATGCCCCTGTTTCCCTATCATAGGCTAATCCTTCGGGAAACAAGAGTTTTTGCAATTTTTCCTTAATGCTAATTGTCCCCTTTTTCCACACTGCATTGAGATGCAGACACAAATCAATGGCTTTTTTTATCATCTCTTTATGGTTCGAAATGGAAATGGTGCATTTGTCAATTTCCTGCAAAATTTTAACCTGTTCTTCTCTATATCGGAGCTGAAATTTCTCATAAGTTTCCTTTGACATCTCTCCACTGATGAAGTACTTTTCCTCCAAAGTATCTATCTTTTTATTCAATTCTGTTAAACTTGTTTTAAGGCCTTTTTCGCTCTCGCTGTTGCCTTTATTCAGATCGACAAAGGTGTTTTCTAATTGATACAAGATCGGAGCCGTTAGTTTAGGTTTAAGGAAAATTTCGCCTAAAAGGTTTTCGAACACAGTATGTATTTCTTTCACACTTTTATTACACTTACAGCCTTTAGTTCTGCATTTGTAATAATATAGGTTTTTCTTCTTTACAATATATCCAGTAAACGGTTGGTTGCAATCTACGCACCACATAAATACTTTTAAGGGCAAATTTTCGTTCTCTAATTTATGGGGTACACCATACTTTGTCGAGCCTTCAATTATGCCATTCACTTTTAGAAAGATTTCCCTACTTATCATTTTTTCATGTCGCCCTTCAATCACTTTTCCGTTTAGCATTCCATGAGAGATCATTCCACAGTAAAATGGATTGATAAATATTTTGTGAAGTTGCTGCTTATACATTTTCACTCCTAAGTTTTGGAGTTTTTCAATAATGGCTTCATTTTTCATTCCTTGGATTTTCCAATCCCAAGCACGTTTAATTTTTTTGCCCTCAGCATTCACTACTATTTTACGATCTCCATTTATTAATATAGTATCATAACCTTGAGGAGGCTTAACAACCCATATACCTTGTTCAAATTTTGCTTTCATTCCCGCAACAACTCTTTGCCCTCTTAACTTATTATCAAATTCCGAAAATAAAAGGTGCATCCCTTGACTTAATACCCCACTTGGATTACTTGTATCAACAGGTTGCGTTACTGCATAAACGGTTACTCCATACCTTTCTCGCAACTCATTTGCCAATTGAATGGCAGCACCTCCGGTTCGACTAAAGCGGTCAAGACTATAAACCATCACTTCGCTGACTTTATTTTTACTTTTTTTTATGAATTCTAACATTCGTTGAAATTCCTTTCTCCCATCAGTTTTTGCGCTTTCATAAGTTCCTCCAAAAAAACCAACAACGTTTCGGTCTGTTCTGTCAACACAGTCTTGTATTGTTTTTCGTTGGGTTTCCAGCGATAAGTTTTTATCTGCTTGTTCCTTACTTGATACACGGGTGTATATAACCACATTTGGTTTTTCTATTTTTTGGAACACTTGCTTTTGTGGCATACGTCCAAATTTTGCCGTTAATAAAGCATCTGTTTTCATGCTGCTATTTTTAGTTGTTGGTTTTCATTTTCTAAATCGTGAATGTTTTTTATCCTTGCTTGCTCGTTTGTATATTCATAAAGAATGCTTGCAAGGGTTTGAATTGCAAAAACTGTTTCCTGCGCTTCCTCATCTCCTATATTTTCGAATCCTTCAAAAGTTTTTAGTTTCTCAACTGTCAATTCTTCTTTGTTAGGATTGAGTGTTTCAATTTTGCTCAACACGTTTCTTTTTTTTAATTATTACTAATCATTACACCCTTGAAATCCTTGTTAATACAAGGAACTAAGGCAAGATAGCCGATACATGGAATCTATTGGTGTTTAAAGACAATAGTTACCTACGTTGGCAATTATTGCCAATGGAATTTGAAAGTTTCAAATGAATTGCCTATACTCGCTTGGTTACGGGGTTTCCACGATTACTAAGAATCATTTATTGGCGGACATTGCCCGAAACAGGCGAATTTATTACTTATTGAATTTACCCTCATCATCGGAAACAAAAGTAGATCGATGGCTTAAGAGCGATACCGAAAGGCTTGATGTTAATGATTGTTATGAATAGAAATCCAGTAGTATATAAAATCAACCAAGCATAACACTGGAAACGAAATAATAATGAAAATAAATAAATACTATGTCAAATGAAGTGAAATAGAGCATCAAAAAAGCCATGATATTTAATGTGATAGCTATGATGTATAGCATGCTTATGTCATAGGAAAGTCATGTGAAAGCATGGGTATATAATGGTGCGCTAGCCCCTATCCCATACGGAAATCTGGATCTTTTGAAAAAAACTTGCACAATCAAATAATTGCGCATATAATTACATCAAATAATTACACATTATAGAGTTAGAATAGACTCAGTTATAACTACCAATGGAAGCGAAAGAAATCTTAAAAAGTCACATTTCTAAAACGGCAAAACTAACTGATGAACAGTTTGATCATTTCTTTTCACATTTTAAAAAGAAAAGTTTTCATAAAGGACAAGCTATCATTACCGAGGGCGATCTGGTAGACTGCGAATACTTCGTCATTTCAGGTTGTTTAAAGTCCTTTTTTATTAATGATGATCAGAAAATGTTCATTCTGCAGTTTGCTATGTCTACTTGGTGGGCTTCCGATTACAATGCATTATACAATCATACTAAAGCCACAATCAACGTGGATTGCATTACCGACGCCGAAGTGCTTTGTCTTACTAATGACGATAGGGAAAAACTTTGTGCTGAACTTCACAGTGTCGAGCATTTTTTCCGTTGGAGAACCAATAGAGGATATGTTGCAGCTCAAAAAAGGCTGTTATCCTACATGAATAATAATGTAAAATACCGGTACGAAGAGCTTTTAAAGCTTTACCCAGAGCTTTATAATATAGTTCCAAAGAACATGATTGCCGCATACCTGGGTGTTTCTAGGGAAACACTTAGTCGACTATAGTGTGCTATAAAAGTGACCTACATCACATAAATCATCCTTTCCTTCAAATGTGATTTACATCACACAGTTTCCTTAAGGATCCTACCTTACTTTGTCCCATAAACTTAAAAAAACAAAGAAAATGGAAACACAAAAATTTAAAATCGTAAGTGCCAAAAGTAATATTGACTGGGTTGGCAAAAAAGTAACTGGTGCACACAATGGCACTATTGCGGTTAAAGATGGTGAACTTGTTTTGAAGGACGGAAAGCTTACCGGCGGTAAATTTATCGTCGATACAACCTCCATCAAAATATTGGATATAACCGATCCTGCAACTAATGCTCAGTTTGCCGGTCACCTTGCTTCTGATGATTTTTTCTCGATTGAAAAGCATCCGGAAGCTAAGTTAGAGATCACATCGGTTTCAGGAAATCATGTTCAAAGCAATTTAACCATCAAAGGTATTACGCACCCCGTAAGTTTTGATGCAAAAGTTAATGCAAATGGAGACATGTTAACCGCGACCGGAAAATTGGTAGTTGATCGTACTAAATACGAAATGAAATTCCGCTCTGGTAATTTCTTTAAGGATTTGGGAGACACTCTAATCTACAATGATTTTGACTTAAATGTTTCTTTAACCGCTAAAGCTGTATAAAGTTATTGCAGTATAAATTAAAAATTAAACAATTACTAATATGAAAAAAGCAAATTTAATTTTCGCACTGTCCATAATTTTCGCAACGACTGTTTTCGGACAAAAGGGTTTTACATTAGCCAGCAAGGATCTGGGTGGTGAGATAACTAAAACGCAAGAGTTTAATGGATTTGGATGTTCGGGAGAAAACCATTCGCCTCAATTGTTTTGGAAAAACGCACCAGAAGGAACAAAAAGTTTTGCTATAACAATGTACGACCCCGATGCGCCGACAGGAAGTGGATTTTGGCATTGGATTGTGTTTGACATTCCTGCAAACGTAAATGAACTAGTAAGTAATGCGGGAAATGTCAAACTTAATTTAGCCCCAAAAGGAGTTATTCAAAGTATAACCGACTATGGAATCAAAGGGTTTGGTGGCCCTTGCCCGCCCGAGGGAAATGGAATCCATCAATACATAATAACTATTTATGCTTTAAAAACGGATAAGTTAGGGCTTAATGAAAACACAAACCCTGCAATAGTTGGCTTTAACTTGTGGAATCAAACATTAGCCAAAGCGAGCATAGTAGCCTATTACAAACGGTAATGTACAACGCGGACGATCTTAACCACTAAAAGAAAAAATTAAAAAAATAAAAGTAATGGAAACTAAAAAACAAACGGTAATAGTTACAGGTGCTTCATCAGGTATAGGTAAAGAAGTAGCGCGTCATTTTTTAGCAAACGGTGATAATGTAGTGATCAATTCTACGACTGCTAAAAAATTGGAGCAAGTTTATCATGAACTGGGTGCAGGTAAGAACCTGGCTATGTTCGCAGGTGATGTAAGCGATAAAAGAACCGGTGAGAAACTTTTAGCCATCGCCCTTGAAAAATTTGGTTCAGCAGATGTATTGGTAAATAATGCCGGGATATTTGAAACCAAACCTTTTCTCGAAGTGGATGAAAATTATCTCGACCGCTTTATGAATACAAATCTCAAAGGCACTTTTTTTACCACTCAGGCAATTATTCCTCAGATGCAGAAACAAAAAGGAGGTGTAGTGATTAATATTGGAACCCCATTGGTTAGCCATGCTCTGGCGGGTGTGCCCATCACTGCACAAATGGCATCGAAGGGAGCGATACAGGCTCTTACAATCCATCTTGCAGGCGAGTTCGGAAAAGATAATATCAGGGTAAATACAATTGGACCTGGTACAATTCGTACTCCAATGCATGGTGATAAGGCCGATCAAACAGCAGGGTTGCATTTACTCAATCGTGTGGGCGAAGTAGAAGACATTGCACAAATGGTTTATACAGTCGCAAAGAGTAATTTCATTACTGGCGCCATCCTGAATGTCGATGGTGGTATAGGAGCCGGACGCAATTTAAATTAACATGAAAACACTTTTAATAACCGCTTTTTTGTCTTGCAGTTTGCTGACATTGAAAGCACAAAACAAAACTAAAATGGAAACACAAAAAGAAAGCATAACCGCTATTTCCCATCTCTTGGAAAACAATTATTTCAAAGGTATTTACGAAGGAGATACAGCATTATTAGGAACCGTTTATCATAAAGGAACGCTGCTCTTTGGCGATGTAAAGGGGCAACCCTATGCGAAAACATTGGAGCAGTACCTTGATGGAGTGAAGAACCGCCAAAGCCCGAAAGAATCAGGCAAACCTTTTAAAGGAGAAATATTAAATATCCGCGTGATAAACTCAATTGCTGTCGCAGAAATAAAAGTGACAATGTATGATTTCATTTACCAGGAGTTTTTATCTTTTCATAAGATCGATGGCAAATGGTTTCTCGTCAACAAAATGATTTCCGATATTGCCGATCAAGCTGCTGTGGCACCGGTTGTGAGTGCTAAAACAGTAGTAATAGCTACCATTCACATTCTTCCGGGATTTGAAAAAGAAGTGAAGGATGCTGCGAAGATTATGGAAGTAGCGAGTAATAAAGAAACAGACTGTGAACAATTTGTCGCAAATGTCCAAAACGATTCACCTCAAACAATTGTTATTTATGAAGCTTATAAAAGCGAAGAAGCTTTTAAATTGCATAAAACTTCGCCGCATGCTAAAGCATTCTTTGCAGCTGTAAAAGGTAAAATTGTAAATGATAAAATAGAAACTATTTTTCTGTCAGATTTAAAATAGCTCAAAATTAAAAGTAAAGCAATGTGGTACAAAACAAAAGCATCTGAAATACTGGGCATTCAGTATCCGATTTTCCAAGGGCCTTTTGGCGGTAATCTTTCTTCCGTAGAATTGGTGTCGATAGTATCTAACGCCGGAGGCCTTGGAGGATTTGGAGCTTATACATTAACCCCACAGGAGATTGCTGCTGTAATTCAACAGATCAAAACAGCAACCAATAAACCGTACAATATAAATTTGTGGGTTTCAGATACAGATGCGGTTGAAGGAACAGTTACAGACGAGCAATTCAAAATAGCTCAAGCATTATTCAAGCCTTATTTTGATGAGTTGAAAATTGCCTCACCTGAAAAACCTGCGCCATTCAAGTCAAGGTTTGAAAATCAGATCGAGGTTATTCTGCATGAAAAG
>DATFTU010000271.1:0-3110 GCA_035261565.1 Bacteroidia bacterium | reverse complement strand
ATTTTCATTATCACGCGATGACAACAATACAGGAGTATGGAATGTTGTACAAACAACAGCAGGCACTCAAACAACTTTAACAGATCCTAATTACAGTACATATGCAGCAATAGCCAATTGGCGTGTAGATGGCGGCCCTTTTAACTGTACCCCAACATTACGATTAGGCGCAGGTAATAACAGCACCGATGCGGCAAAAATTAAATCGCACAGTAACCAAAACAATAACCGTGCATCGGGTATTCAATTATTGTCAAACGGCAGCCAAATCAATATTTATCCTAACCCTAACAAAGGGAGCTTTATAATAGAAACTACGGCTACTGAAAAACAAGCTGTACAAATAATTGATGTAAACGGCAAGTTGGTTTACAGCCAAACCATAAATGGCAACACAAGTATTGATGCAAGCATTTTAAGCGAAGGTGTTTATAATGTTAACATTATGGGTAACAGTGGTGTTGTAAACAAACGCCTGGTTATTGTAAAATAATTTTTTCACTATCTCATTAATTAAAAGCCGCTGTTATTATACCTTAAAGCAAGTATAGTTAAGGTGAACCAGGGCGAAAAACAAAAGGAGGTCGATTGACCTCCTTTTTCATTATAGCTAAAATTTAAGGAGATTAACCCATTTTCTCTTTATATTAATTGGAGGAAATTTCATCTAAAATCAATAAATTTTTGGTACATTTGCCCAGTTCTTTAATTGAAATTGTAAAGTCTTAGCAATTTTAAAAGTGGCATAAACAGACAGGAAGAACTTACGAGATAAGGAAACCCATAACTGTAGTAGACAGATTTAACTCAGGTTGAATCAGGTAAACATCCTGCGTGTTATACCAAGTCTTTCCATTATTAAATTGCAGATGTTGTAAAGTAAAAATCACAAAATCACCAAATTCTTTGTTCGCAGGAAGCAAAAGTATTGGAGATGATGGTTTATTATTTAACGACATTTGTAATGAAAACAGAAATTTTAAATTTATTAAAAAATTATGGGCTATTTGAAATAGTTCCAATAACAATTACTTCTTATTCCATTGGTTCACTGCTTGGTGGCACAATATTATACTTATTTGTTAAGGCAACAATACACATGGCGAAAGTCAGCCATAATGCTAATACTATTAAGGAATTAAAAAAAGAGAACAAAGACCTGACATCTGTCAAAATTGGAGATATGCATGTAAAGTTTTCCAAACCTCGTAATAAAAGTAAAAGCAAATTAAAGAAAGCAGCTTAAATTGAGTCAATTAACTCCACCATATCAACCGACTCGGCAAAAATTGTTACCAATCATAAAGAGATTATTACTCGCTTGGCAAAATATTAGAAACAAAAAAGGCATCCGATTGGATGCCTTTTTAAAAGATTAACTAACGTTAATTACTTCTTTTTAGTTTTAGAAGTTTTGTCTTCGTCATCAAAAGTTAATGTAGCAGCGCCTTGAGCAGCTAAACGTGTTTCAAGGGCTTTTACTTGTTTTTTTAATTCGTAAACTGTTTTGTATAACTCTTCAGCTTCGCTTTTAAAAACAATTGGGTAAATAGCGAAAACGTTTTCGTATTGTTTTTCAAAATCTTTTTTCACATCCATAGAAATGCTTAAAAGCTCACCTTTAAGTTTAGAGTATTCGTCTGATTCAAACAATTCAGTAAACAAAGTTTCGTTAGTTTTTAACCACTCGTTATAAAACTCGTTAAAGCTTTGTTGTTGTAAAGTTTCAGGCTTAATTTTTTCGAATGTATGTTTTGCCGACTCTTCAATTGCTTTTTGAGTTGTGCTAAACATGTGGTGTTGTAGCTGAGCTTGTTTTACAGCATATTCAGAAATTTTATCTAATAAAGCAATGTTTGCTTCAATAGCTTCTTTCTCTTTACCGGGCTGAGCTAATTTTAAAATAGGCTCAAAGCTTTTTCCAAATACGTTTTGTGCGTGTTTGTACATATCAGCTAATTTTGCAAAATCGCCAGATACTAATTGCGGGTACTCGTTAGAGATGTTAGTAAAAGTGCTTGCGTACTCTTTTGATAAGTTATGCTGGTTAACAAAAAAGTCTTGTATTTTTTTAATAGACGCATCAAACACTTCTTTTAATGTAGCCTGGCCGTACATAGAGTGAAATAACTGTTCAGTAATTTCTTTGTACGAATCTGGTTTCATATAATTTTTAAAGCTTTCAGCAGTAAAATTTCCGTTTTGAAAAGCAGTAAAAGCCGGTTGCCAAAACTCTTGTAATTTTAAATACACTTTGTTTCCTTCAAAAATATTTTTGAAAGCGTCTTTATTTAAAGCACCCGGGATGTTTTTAGAAAATGTATCGTAAGTAGAATTTAAAGTACCCATCCAGGTATTGTAAATTTTTGTCCATGCCTGGTTTGCCTGGTTATAGTTAGTCATATAATCAGCCGGAGATTTACCAAAATTAGCTACGCTGCTATAAACGCTTTGGTTAAAATCAGTCATTTTTTTAACCTCAGCTAATTGTTGGTTATACCAGTTTTTAAAAAACTCTTCTGGTTTGCTTGCATCTAATTTAGAGTAGTTAGCCTGCATACCGCTAAACGCGCCCATTTGCTTCTCCATCCACTCTTTGTAAATGTTTTGCCCTTCAGTAGCCATGTTACCGCCCATAAAAGCAGATTGCATTTTTTTAGTAGAATCAACCCAGCTATTAATAGCTTGAGTCTGTGTTTCAATAATGTTGTCAAGAATTGGATTGTTCGTCTTCATTTTTTTGGGTTTAATCGTTATTTTTTGCGCTGCAAATGTCGGACTTTTTAGGTATATAAGTCAAGTTTTTAAGAAAATAGTAGCGTTTTTTTAACAGTATTAATGATTTGATAACCTGTTGCGTTAATTTTAACTTAAAATCAGGCTCTTTTACCCAGTTCTATAATCTCCATATCTTTAATTTCTGCTTCGTTAATGGCAAACCTCAGCACTGTTTTTACCTGATGAAAGCCATGCATACCGCAGGCTCCGGGGTTTAGGTGTAGTAAGTTATATTTTTTATCGTACATTATTTTCAGGATATGCGAGTGGCCGCAAATAAACAGGTTTGGTTTTTCGCGTTCAATTATTTTTTTTGCTTCCAGGTTATATCT
>DATFTU010000270.1:0-2300 GCA_035261565.1 Bacteroidia bacterium | reverse complement strand
TTTTTTCATATCGCCTTTGCTTACCGGCTCAAAACTCGCGCCCAATGAGGCAATTGATGCGGCTTCTTTAACTTCTACTTTTTCTTTTTTAATAACGCTTACATTCCCGTCTTTGTTTTTAAGTACAACCGGTAAGGTTATTTCTTTATCACCACGCAATAGGGTAACGTTTACTTTATCACCGGGGCGGTATTTGCTAACTTGTTCTTGCAAGGCAGCAGCGTTATTTACTTCAAAACCTTCAACTTTAGTAATAACATCACCTAAAGTAATACCTGCCTGTTCAGCCGACCCGTTTTCGGTTAAACCATTTACATAAATACCCCTTAAATCTTTCAACGATTTTTCTTCAGCCAGTTTAGCATCAATATCACGTATGCTAACTCCTATAAAGGCGCGCTGCACGGTACCAAACTCGGCCAAATCGGCCACCACTTTTTTTACAATGTTTACAGGTATAGCAAATGAGTAGCCAATGTATGCACCATTTTGACTGGCAATAGCTGAGTTTATGCCAATTAAATCTCCGTTGGTACTAACAAGGGCGCCACCACTATTACCGGGGTTAACAGCAGCATCGGTTTGTATAAACGATTCAATTGGGAACACACCATGCGCAGGGTCGTTCTCTAAAATATTAATGTTACGCCCTTTAGCCGAAATAATACCGGCGGTAATAGTTGATGTTAAGTTAAACGGGTTACCAATAGCCAGGCACCATTCGCCCACTTTTACATTATCCGAGTTTCCGTAAGGCAAAAAAGGCAAGTCTTTTTCTTTAATTTTTAAAAGGGCTAAATCAGTTTGTGGGTCGGTGCCAATAAGCTCGGCAGTATAAGTGCGTTTATCATTTAAAATAACTTCAATTTTATCGGCATCAGCCACCACATGGTTGTTGGTTACAATGTACCCATCTTTAGCAATTATAACGCCCGAGCCACTGCCTTGTTGTATGCGTTGTTGCTGTGGCTGGTTACCATAAAAAAACTGATGAAAAGGGTCGTAGTTCATTTGGTTATACTTTTCTTCAGTTTGTGTGGTAATATGTACCACTGTGTTTATAGATGCTTCGGCCGCACCTGTAAAATCAGGGGCAGCAGTTGAAATGGCATTTGATGCCGATGTATATCTAACAGGCGTTGTGTAATGTATTTGATTGGCAGAAAAGTTTTCTTCTTTAAAAAACTTTTGCTGAATGTAAAGTGCCGAGCCTCCACCTATAGAAGCAATTAGCAGGGTTGACAATAGTTTTTTCATGTGTTTAAGTGTTTATTTTTTTCCTTTATAACGCAAATTGCTTGCCAAAATTTCACTAAAATTATTTGTTTTAACAGTGTTTAACTAACCCTCTATTTTTAAGCAAATATTTACCTAAATTTACCGAAAATTTTCGCCTTGAAATTCAGAGAAAAGTTGCAGGTTTTTATTTTTGGTGTGTCTGTGGGGCTACTGGCGGGCTGTCTTTTCTTTATTTTCAAGCTCGACTCATATGTGCGAAAATTTGACATGAATTTGCTTACGCAGAAACAAAATGTCAGTGAGCAAGTGGTTAACCCAAAAACCGGCAATGAAAATAAAGAGCAGGAAAAAAGTAATTTTAAAACAAATACAAAAAAGGAAAGTACAGCTAATAAAAATCAATCGGTTCTATCTTTTAACGATGTAACCGATTCAGCTTATATAAATAGTGATACCTATCAGGTATTAAAAGAAGAATTGTTAAGCGTAAAAAATATTTACGTTAAAACCGATACGCCTGATGAAAAAGTAAATACTGCTGACTCGTTAGCTGCTTCTTTAGCAGGAGTTACTACACCGCCTGCCGAGGAGTTTTTTATGGTTGAGTTTTGGAAAACGCCTTTAAACTCTAAAGGCTATAAAATGACCCGCAGCAGGCTTTTAATTTACGGTTATCCCGAAAAACCTGATTTAGCTTTAGTTAAACGTAATGATGCTTATTATTTGCGCAATAATAATTTGGTGTATAAGCTAAATTATTCATCGGAGTTTAAGCCCATGGAACGAACTACCGAAACAGGTATTTTTAATTAGAGTGGTATAAAAACTTACTCCTGCAAATAAACCCGCTTAACCCTTGCTGATACAGATGTAAGTATTTCGTAAGAAATAGTGCCTAATGTACAGGCTAATTCATTCAACGTTTCAACCGAATTAAATACAATTACTTCATCACCCTCTTTGGTATTAATACCTGTTATATCAATCATGCACATATCCATACAAACATTGCCAACAATGGGGGCAGGCTTGTTGTGTACATATAAATGTCCAACTCCATT
>DATFTU010000269.1:0-2940 GCA_035261565.1 Bacteroidia bacterium | reverse complement strand
CCAATGGGCATACCGCCTCCCATGCCCTTAGCCAACAACAATATATCAGGCAATGCCTGATACTGCTCAAAGGCAAATAAACTGCCTGTACGCCCAAAACCCGTTTGTATTTCATCAAAAATTAAAAGGGTATCAGTTTCCGTACAACGCTCCCTTAATTTTTTAAAAAAAGATTGATTAGCTGTTATAACTCCAGCTTCACCTTGTACAGGCTCAATAATTACACAAGCCGTTTTATGCGTTATATGCTGTAAATCATTTTCATTATTAAACTCAATAGTTTTTACATCGGGCAATAAAGGGCGGAAACTTGTTTTAAAATCTTCGCTGCCCATAACACTAAGTGCGCCATGCGTGCTGCCATGGTAAGCATTTTTAAACGAAATAATTTCGCTTCGCCCGGTAAAACGTTTAGCTAATTTTAAAGCACCTTCGGTTGCCTCGGTTCCTGAGTTTACAAAATAAACCGAGTTTAAGTTTTCAGGCAATAAATCGGTTAATGCTTTTGCCAAGGCTACTTGCGGACTATGAATATACTCACCATACACCATTAGGTGCATAAAGGTTTCGGCTTGCTTTTTAACTGCTGCAACCACTTCGGGGTGGCAATGCCCAATATTGCTAACTGATATACCCGAAATCAAATCGATATATTGTTTATCATTTATATCGTTTAAATAAATACCATTAGCCGAAATAATTTCTAAAGCTAAAGGAGCAGGGCTTGTTTGCGCTACGTGTTGTAAAAAAAGTTGCTTTTGCGAAAGGTGCATAATTACTATCTACCGCTGCACAATAAACCTTTTGGTAATAACATTATTAACTGTTTTTACACTTAAAAAGTACACTCCTTTGCTTAAACTACTTATATCCATAGTTGTCAATTCATTTTCTACGCTAATCTGTTTTATTTTATTGCCCAAAATATCGGTTATAAACAATGTTGCATTTTTTAATGGACATTCTATATAAAGCATTTCATTTGCCGGGTTTGGGTAAACCGAAATGTTATTTGCAATACTATATTTATTAATGGCCGTAGCAGAGCTAACAACTTTTATAAGTTTGGAAGCAGTATTTGTACAACCACTACTATCAGCTCCAACAACTGTATAAGTTGTATTTGCTATTGGAGTAACATATATAGAGTCTCCCGAATAAGAACCACCATCACTACTGGTCCAGGTATATGAAATAGCCCCTGTGGCTGATAATAAAACCGTATCGCCAAGGTTTATTGAATCAGCTGAACTGTATATATTTATTGATGCAGATTTCATTATATAACTTAATGATATTGGACACCCTAAAGCTGAATTAGCCTTTACAATAAATGTGTCGTTAACATGTGCTGTTGTAGTCATTGTTTGCAAAGTATCATATAATATCGGGGTACTATTATGTGGTCCGAACCATTGGTAATTATAATACCCACCAGGAGCAGAAATAGTTGTTGCCCCCATAGTATCACAAATACCAGGAAAAGTAATAATGTTTGTATAATTTATATTTCCGCATGCGGCATCTATATAACAGTACCCAAAGTGCCCCCCAAGGTTACAATCACTTACGGTAAACTTTACAGTTACTGTATGCCCTATAACCGATTGTAAATCTAAATTAACACTAGTCCAATTCTTTGTATAAACCGTAGGGTCTACTGTAGACATAGACCATCCTGCAATATTGCCTGATGGTGGGGCACTTTGTTCATAAATTGTACACGGAATGATAGAATTTGCAGATAAATCAGTAACACTTACACTAAAATAAGGTTGCGCGTTAGCCTGATGCCCTCCGCTTTGCAGCACTACCGCGTATTGAAATGTAAATATATTTACAGAATTATCTACAACAAAAGTATATTGCGCCTGCTCTATTTTACCGCCAGCAGTAGAATCATTTAAAAGTAAAGAATAAGAACCTCCCGAAGGTGTTGGAGCAACTACCGGAAAATTTCCATATTTATCTACACCATTAGTACATTGCCCTGCTATGGTTGATGAAGAGTTTACTATTTTAGTTATTGCCCCAAGTGTGTTTGCACATGTATCACAAGGTAAGTTCACAGTTACAGGTGCTGCAACATTTCCACTAAATAAACTCCATCCAAGAGTAGTATCGTTTTCAAAACCTGCATTAAAACAAACACTTGAGTTTACATGCAGCGGAGGTAAAACTGTTTTTTGTAAAAAAGTACCATTAGCAATAGCCTCATTTTGTTTTTTTAGTTGTTGGTGCAAAATTTTATTTTGCTTTTGTACTTCCCACTCTTTTACACCTTTTTTCCTTGATTTTTCAAGTATTTGTGAGATTTTTTCTTCACTTAAATAATCTACGGTTTGTGCCTTTGTATAAAAGGAGGCAACAAGAAGGGTTACAAAAAAAATAATTTTTTTAGTCATGGGATAAAATGTTATTATACCAAATATAAATAAAAAAATCGGAAACTCCTTATTTGTAAGAAGCCACGAGCTGTTTCAGTTTTTGTTGCACCCCCTCATTTGGTTTTACTAAAGGAAGACGGACATCAGAGCCACAAATTTTTAATAACTCCAAAGCAATTTTAGCTCCGCCCGGGTTGCCATCAGCAAAAAGTTGGTTGGTTACTTCAAACGTTTTATAATGCAATTTACGGGCAGTTGTAAAATCTCCTTTTAAACCGCAACGCACCATTTCAGAAAAATCTTTCGGGTATACGTTAGCTAAAACTGATATAACTCCATCTGCACCACAAGCCAATAATGGTAGAGTTAAATTATCATCGCCACTAATTACTAAAAAGTTTTTCGGGCGGTTTTTAATAATACTCATGCACTGTTCTAAATTGCCTGATGCCTCTTTAATGGCTACAATATTTTTAAAATCGTGAGCAAGCTTTAAGGTTGTATCGGCTGTAATGTTAGAACCTGTTCTACCAGGCACATTATAAAGTATAAT
>DATFTU010000268.1:0-3641 GCA_035261565.1 Bacteroidia bacterium | reverse complement strand
TGTTACTGTGCTCGGTAATTTCAGTATCGCTTTGCCCAATGCCCGCAGTTTCTAAAATAACTAAATCAAAGTTAGATGCCTTTAAAATATCTACCGCATCTTTCACATATTTAGATAGTGCTAAGTTGCTTTGGCGTGTTGCCATACTGCGCATAAACACACGGTCGTTGCGTATGGCGTTCATGCGTATTCTATCGCCCAACAAAGCACCGCCTGTTTTACGTTTACTTGGGTCAACCGAAATAATGCCCAATGTTTTAGTTGGGAAGTCAATTAAAAAACGACGCACCAATTCATCCACCAACGATGATTTACCTGCACCACCTGTACCCGTTATACCCAACACAGGTGTTTTAGATTTGCTTGCCTGTTCGTGAATTTTCTTCAACATTGCAGCATTTTCTTCGCCATGATTTTCGGCTGCCGAAATTAAACGTGCGATGGATTTATGGTCTCTTTCTTTCAGGTGCCCAACTTCTCCGTTTAAATGTATGCTTGGGTCGTAGTCTGATTGCTGAAGCAAATCATTAATCATGCCTTGCAAACCCAATGCACGCCCATCATCCGGACTATAAATGCGTGTAATGCCGTATTTGTGTAACTCTTCAATTTCGGTTGGTAAAATAACACCACCACCACCGCCAAATATTTTAATGTGCGAGCAGCCGCGTTCTTTCAACAAATCGTACATGTATTTAAAATACTCCACATGCCCGCCCTGGTAACTGGTAATAGCAATAGCATTGGCATCTTCTTGTATGGCGCAATTAACCACATCCTGTACCGAGCGGTCGTGCCCCAAATGTATAACCTCTGTACCGCTGCCCTGCATAATGCGGCGCATAATATTAATGGCGGCATCGTGCCCATCAAAAAGTGCTGCTGCGGTAACAATGCGTATTTTATGTTTTGCCTGGTATGGTTTTGCTTCAATCATCGCTCAATAAATTGTGTGAGCCGCTAATTTACAACTTTTAGCCTGCCAAAACGGGGGTTTTAGACGAAAATATTAGGCAAAAAAGACGGTTTTTAACTAATTAATTTTTTGTATTATAGCTTAAAATTTATCTGTATGAAAAAACTGCCCTCTTCGCTAAATAATATATATATAGCATTAAGTACCTTTTGTTTTTTAGTATCGCAAAGTGTTTTTGCACGAGCAGGCGGTGGTGGCGGGCATAGCCATAGTCATAGCAGTGGCAGTCATAGCGGTGGTGGCTTTGGCGGCGGCAGTGGTTTTTACAGTACCGGTTCAGGTGGTGGCGGACATTTAAGTGTGGGTACTATTGTTATCATTATTATAGTAGTAGTAGTAATTTTTCTGTATCTTAAACAAAGCGGCAAATTAGGCAGCATGTCCGGAGATGATGATGGTGATGAAGAAGTACAAAACATGCCCGATAAACCTTTGCCCGAAGGATTGGACAGAGAAAAAATTAAATCTTCTTTTTTAAGCATACAGGATGCCTGGCAAAAAAAAGATTTAAAGCATGTGCGCAAATGGGTATCTGATGGAGTGTACCAACGCTTTAATGCCCAGTTTGCCATGATGAACAAACTGGCGCAGGTAAATAAATTAACCAATATAAACGTAAATGGTATTAAGCTTGCCAATGCCGGTGCTGATGGGCATTACCAAACAGCCGATGTGGCCATTAGCTTTACTATGGACGATGAGTTTTTGAGCGAAAAATACCCGTCGTTCAACCAAAAATTCAGGGGCGAAAGCGCTATGGAGTATTGGACGTTTATAAAACGAAACGATGCCCAGCAAAATAAAAATTTATATAACGATGCTAATTGTCCTAACTGCGGCGCTCCGTTTGATGTGGCTATGGGCGAGATTAGCCGTTGCAGTTCTTGCGGCACACTTACCAATAATGCCAGTTACGATTGGGTGCTGAGCGAAATTACCCAGCAAGATGATTATAACGGAGGCACAAACTTTAGCAGGTTGCATGAATTACAAGAGCTAACCAAACACGATACTTTGTTTTCGGTGCAGCGTATTGAGGATGTTGCCTCAAATGTATTTATGCAAATTATGGAAGTTCTGTCGGGTGCACCCGAAAAAAAATTAACCCGTTTTGCCGATGAAGAAACAACCAAAAACATTTTAGCGCATAAAAAAGAGCTGGGCAATTTTATATTCGACCGCCTTTATTTAAACGATGTTGATTTGGTTGACTTTAACACCAGTAACGACAGGCTTAATTTAATTTTTGCGTTAAAGGCAACTTACCAGCGTGTGCAGGCCGGCGATAAACTTAAACTGATAGATAATGATATGGTTACAAAACAATACGCCATTATACTATCTAAAAATATAAAAGCCCTGCAAACGGCTGAAAAAGAAACCGTATATAGTTACGAGTGTGCAAGCTGTGGCGCACCGTTTACCGATACTACAAATGATGTTTGCCCGTATTGCAGCGCACCAATAATTGATTTTAATAAAAACTGGGTGCTTACTTTTTTTAAAATGAGTTAACTATAAAAACCGTTTTAAAAAAGTAACTTTGTGCCCATGTTTCTTAAAACCATCGATAGGTATATTTTAAAAAAATTTATCGGCACGTTTATTTTTTCTATCCTGCTTATTATTTGTATAGTTGTAATTTTCGATATTTCTGAAAAGATTGACAACTTTATTCACGCCTCCATGCGCGAAATTATTTTCGATCATTATTTAAATTTCATTCCGTTTTTTGCCAACAAGCTTAGCCCCTTGTTTGCTTTTATTTCGGTTATATTTTTTACCTCTAAAATGGCAACCCGTTACGAGACTGTTGCCATACTTAGCAGTGGTATAACCTATCGCAGGTTTTTACGCCCGTATATTATTGGTGCGGGTGGTATAGCACTGGTGTCGTTATATTTAAGTCATTTTGTAATCCCAAAAGCAAACAGGCACAAACAGGCTTTTGAAGATAAATACATAAACCAGCATTACCAAACAACAGCCCGTAACATACACCGCCAGTTAGATAAAAACACGGTAATTTATATGGAGAGTTACTCGGATGGCGATAAACGCTGCAACCGTTTTACCTTAGAGAAAGTAAAAAACTACCAGCAACGTTATATGCTTAGTGCCGATAACATAACCTGGGATACATTAAAGAAAAAATGGATTGCCTATAATTATTACGAACGCATAGCGCATAGCGATAGTTCGCAAAAAAACTCGGCAAAGCGTTACACCGAAGAAATAAAATTCGGGCAGCAAAAAGAAATTGATATAGATTTTAAACCCATTGATATGGGGCGTTTAGAAAGTAAGGTTGAAGTAATGACTTACCCCGAACTAAAAAAATATATTGCTACCGAAAAAGAAAAAGGCTCAAGCGGTATAGAGCGTTTTGAGGTTGAAAATTATTTACGTACCGCTTTTCCCTTCTCTACATTTATTTTAACCATTATTGGTGTTTGCATATCATCACGCAGGGTGCGTGGTGGCATAGGTTTGCATTTAGCTATGGGTTTATTGCTGGCAGCATCATACATGCTATTCTCGCAAGTATCTTCCACCTTTGCCATTAATGGGTTAATGTCGCCTTTACTGGCCGTGTGGATTCCTAATTTTCTATACGGTGGTATTGCTTTTTATTTATATCGTACTGCGCAGAAATAAATACAAT
>DATFTU010000267.1:0-3769 GCA_035261565.1 Bacteroidia bacterium | reverse complement strand
CTTTAATGCAAATCTGGAATATATTGCACCAAAAGGTGTAGCCGAAAACGGAGCCATTCAGTTTTTAATTCGTGCGGCCATGAATAAAGAAAAAAACAGCGCTTTTTTACGCGCTGCCTATAGTGCCAGTGCCGATATTATTTTGGCTAAAAAAGAAAACGTGCTGGCTATACCCGAAAGCGTTTTACAGTTTGATAAAAGCAAGCCTTTTGTAGAAATTGAAAAATCACCAAACGTGTATGAAAAGAAATATATTAAAACCGGCTTATCGGATGGTATAAATATAGAAGTGCTTGAAGGGCTAACTAAAACCGATAAAATAAAAATTCCTCTTTTAAATACGCCTCCTGCTGATAAGAAGTAGGGTTTAATTTACTCTTGTTGCTTTGCCTGTTCCTTGTCATTTCGACCGTAGGGAGAAATCTTTATTTGCATTGAATTTATATCAAGCTACACAATCAAAAGTGTTGTAACAATCTAATTTCCCTATACACTTTGCTATTGTTACAACACTTTTTACGGCAAGATATAAGTAATAGCTTAGCACAAAACCGTCGTAATAATTAAAAACATATAGGCATTTTATTATTATTATGACACTCTGCGGCAAAGTGCAAGTAATAGGTAGGTACAAAAAATTAAATATAAATAGTTATAATAATAAAAGCCCTATGCATATAAATTGGTACAACACTTTAAACCGTCATAATAATAATAAAAACCCTATGTATATATTTTATTGTGACACTCTGCGGCAAAGTACAAATAATGGGTTAGTACAATAACTGTTGTAATAATAACTAAAGCCCTATATGCTGTATTTTGTTACAACACTTTACGGTAGTTCTGCTTGTCATTTCGACCGCGAGGAGAAATCTGTATTTGGGATTAAATTATTTACAAATACAGATTTCTCAGTCGTTCCTCCTTCGAAATGACAAGCTGGATAGAAAGAAAATATTTTGCTATTTTAGAGTTATGATAAATGAAGTTATAAATTACTTAAAAGCGACCACCCAGCCGCAATCAATCGAGGAAATAATGGTTGGTATAAAAGGAGAGCAACATAAATATGATAATAAGTTAGCTAAGCTAGTTAATCAAGTAATTGATAAATTAGAGAAGGAAGGATATTTATTATCAAAGAAAAGAGAAGAAAGTAGGCTTGATGGATTGCCATATGTTTCAGGAGCTATTACATACTATTTAAATTATGATGGAGAGCAGATTAAATTTAGTTATACGATAAATAAATTTTTAATCTTTTTTAAAGAGCCGAAAAATTTATTAAACCCAATTATTGGTTTTTTGAGTGGTGTTATAATAAGTAATTTAAAATTGATTTTGTCATATCTTCATATTATATAGAGTTAAATAAAAAGAGGCTATCAAAATTTTGATAGCCTCTTTTTATTTTCAAGCAATTTATTTTTTATGCTTCCGAAACTTGCTCTTCCTGTTTCTTTTCAGGGCGCATTTGCGGAAAGAATAAAACCTCTTGTATAGATACGTTGTTGGTTAACAACATGGTCAACCTGTCAATGCCAATTCCAATACCGGCTGTTGGCGGCATGGCATATTCAAGCGCGCGTAAAAAATCCTGGTCAATAAACATGGCTTCATCATCGCCACGTTCCTGTAATTTTACCTGTTCTTCAAAACGCTCGCGTTGCTCAATAGGGTCGTTAAGCTCGGTGTACGCATTGGCAATTTCTTTTCCGTTTATCATCAGCTCAAAACGTTCAACCAAACCTGCTGTAGTACGGTGCTTTTTTGTAAGCGGACTCATCTCTACCGGATAATCAGTAATAAATGTTGGCTGTATATAATTGCCTTCGCACTTGCCGCCAAAAATTTCATCAATCAGTTTGCCCTTGCCCATGCTTGGTGTAACCTCAATGTGCAGTTTTTTGCAAACATCGCGTAATTGGTTTTCATCCATATTACTAATATCAATGCCGGTATGTTCTTTAATGGCATCATACATAGTAATGCGTTTAAACGGCGCTTTAAAATCAATTTGTTTATCGCCCACTGTAACTAAGGTTGTGCCGTATAAATCCATCGCAACTTTTTCTAAAAGATTTTCAGCAAAAGTCATCATCCAGTTATAATCTTTATAGGCAACGTAAAATTCAAGTACGGTAAACTCAGGGTTATGTGTTCTGTCCATGCCCTCGTTTCTAAAATCTTTAGCAAACTCAAATACACCATCAAAACCACCCACAATTAAACGCTTTAAGTAAAGCTCGTTAGCAATACGCAAATATAAAGGCATATCAAGCGCGTTGTGGTGCGTAATAAACGGGCGCGCCGCTGCACCACCCGGTATGCTTTGCAAAATAGGTGTTTCAACTTCTAATAAACCGTGGTTGGTAAGCGTAGTACGTATAGAGTTCATTATTTGTGTACGCTTAACAAACGTATCTTTCACAGTAGGGTTTATGATTAAATCAACATAACGCTGGCGGTAACGGAATTCAGCATCACTAACAACATCATGTGCCTTACCGGTATCGTCGGTTTTTACAATAGGTAAGGGGCGAAGTGCTTTTGATAGTAAAGTAAGGTGCGTAACGTGTATAGATATTTCGCCAACTTTAGTTGTAAAAACATACCCTTTTAAACCAATAACATCGCCAATGTCAATTAGTTTTTTCCAAACGGCGTCATATAAAGTTTTGTCTTCACCCGGGCAAATCTCGTCTCGTTTAATATAAAATTGTATGCGCCCGGTGGCATCCTGTATCTCGGCAAAAGCGGCTTTGCCCATATCGCGCACGCTCATTAAACGGCCCGCAATGCTAATATCTTTATAATTTAGTTTATCGCGCTCGTAGTTTTCCTTTATATCGGCAGTAGTTACATTAACAGTAAATTCTTCAGGCGGGTAAGGGTTAACACCTAAATTTTTTAATTCGGTAAGTTTACTACGGCGTAAAATCTCTTGTTCTGTTAGTTCCATTTTTTTTCAAATTGTGATGCAAAAATACATTTTTATCGTATCACAAGGTGGACTGTGAATAAGCCGTTAAGAAGAAAATGTAGCTTAGTTTATGCGTATTTTTTGGCCTACACGCAAATAAAAACGCCTGTCTGTTCCATTCATTGCACTTAATTGGCGGGTTGTTAAACCGTAACGCTTGGCAATTTCGTACCAGCTGTCGCCGCGTTGCACCGTATATATCGTGGCATTAGATGGAAATGCTGCCACGCCGTATTTCGATTTACGAATGATAAGCGTATCGTTCAGTATTTTGTTATCAGTAAACGAAATAAAATTGGCAGGGTTAAGTGCATGGCCTTTAAAGCGTACTTCAAAATGTAGGTGGTTGCCGGTGGCATGCCCGGTTGCACCACCTAAGCCAAGTAACTGGCCCGATGTAACTACTTGCCCGGTCTTTACTTTTATTTTTGACAGATGTGCGTAAACGGTCTCCAGCCCGTTGTAATGCCTAACAATAACCACATTGCCATAACCGCCATTATAACGCGCAATGCGCACCATGCCACCAAAGGCAGCTTTTACAGGTGCACCTCTGCGTAAATCTATATCCATACCTTTGTGCATTCGTTTATCTCTCCACCCAAAGTTTGATGTAATTACACCACAGGTTGGCGGAAAATAATCGCCCAACGAATCGTTGCTGATAACCAGTTTAAGTGTATCCGGTAAATCTTGTTCGGGCACCGGTACAAAGCAGGTTTTCTCATCAAATGAGTCGTAAAAATCGGGAGCCGGTAAGCCGTTTATTGTTTTCCCCTCTTT
>DATFTU010000266.1:0-8870 GCA_035261565.1 Bacteroidia bacterium | reverse complement strand
TATTTATTTTTGATGAACCAACTACCGGTTTGCATTTTCATGATATTGAAAAATTATTAAAATCATTACAAATGCTTATTGACAAAGGTAATTCGGTTTTAGTTATTGAACATAATTTAGATGTAATAAAATGTGCCGATTGGTTAATTGATATGGGCCCTGAAGGGGGAGAAAAAGGAGGTACCGTAGTTTTTGAAGGCACTCCTGATGATTTGGAAAATTGTAAACAATCCTACACAGGAAAATATTTAAAGAAGAAATTGAAGAGCGAAAAAGTACTTTAATTATTTTTTTGCGAGTAAAGAATAGTGTACAGAGTCTAAAAATTCGCCGTCAAAAAAGAAATTCTCTTTAAAATGAGCTTCTTTTACAAAACCTTGTTTTAGTAAAACATTTTCAGAATCTTTATTCCTGGGGTCTATAACGGCTTCGATAGAGTGCAAATTCATTTGCTTAAAACCATACTCTAAAACAACAGGCATAAGCTCTTGCATAATACCTTGTTTATGGAAATTGGTATGTAACATATAACCCACCTCGGCACGATAATTTTCTTTTGCCATACGGTAAAACCCAACCGTTCCAATCAATTTATTATTGTTTTTTAAAGCAATACCCCAATTAATATATTCTTGTTTTTCTATACTCGAATTAATTGATTTTATAAACTCAGTTATTTCCTCTATGGTTGTCATAAGCGGCCGGGCAATGTATTGCATTATTTGCTTATCAGACCGTAGTGCAAACATCTCATGCTTATCATCTTCTGTAATTGCTCTTAAGTACAAACGTTCTGTTTCTAACAGCGGAAAAGGGCTAAAATTTAAGCTTATCATAACCTAAAGCTAAACAATTTATTAATTTTCATTTATCGTAAATATATGTATATTAGTCTATATTTTTTATATGTTAGACGATTCGATAAATTTACTGGAGGAGTTAGATAATGTTTCTAAAATACATATTTTAGACCGGGATGATATTGATGCTTTAATGCTTGAATTTGCTCGACGTGTTGTTGCCATCTTACATATAGAGCGGGTAAATGTTTGGATATTTAACCAGGAAAAAGACGCCATTATTTCAATTGGCGAGTATGATTTACGCACCCATGAGTTTGCAAAAAATACCACTTTACGAGCCAAAGATTTTCCGGCTTATTTTGAAGCCATACAAGAAAACAAAATTATTTTAGCGCCGAATATTTATACCCACCCAAGCACATTTCAATTTAATGAAGTTTATTCGAGACCGAACAATATTATATCATTAATGGATATACCATTTCGTATTGAAGGGCAATTAGTTGGGGTTATATGTTTTGAAAAAACAGGGGATAAAGAAAGAGTGTTTACCGAAAAAGAACAAACATTTGCTTTAAGTATTTCACTGGTTTTAGCTTCAAACCTTGAAGCAAGGCATCGCAGGGCAGCGCAATACAAATTAGACCATCTGTTAAAAGAAAAAGATTTACTGATACAGGAAATAAATCATCGGGTAAAAAACAACTTTGCCATTTTAATTAGCCTGCTTCGTTTAAGCAGACAACAGGGAAAAACTACCGACCCAAAAACTATTTTAGAGGAGTATGAGCAACGTATTTTTTCGATGTTGAAAATACAGGAGATGCTGTATCAAACCGAAAATTATGCCAGCATTAATTTATTTGATTATTTATCAGCCTTAATAACTGAGTTTAAAAATTCTTATCCCGAAATTGCGCCATCGGTTAAACAATCAATAAAACATATTAGCTGCGAGTTACCATCTAAAACAGCTATACATTTTGGTTTAATTGTTACCGAAATACTTCTAAATTCATTTAAACACGCTTATCCAGGCAATAAAAAGTATGAACTTACTCTTTCTTTGAGTGAAGACTCAGCGCATACTGTATGTTTTAAGATTGGTGATAATGGCAAAGGTTTTGATTTTCTTGAAAACTTAAAAACAAACAGCCTTGGTTTACCTTTAATTAAAGATTTAGTTGATGATATGGAAATTGAAGCCAAATTTCCTACCAAAAACAATAATTATTACGAGTTTATTTTTAAACTAACTCCACCTATAACTAAATCTAAAGAATAGCTTTTGTTATCTTTAGGGCATGAATTATTTTTCTCGCAATCAATTTAAAGGTTTAAAAGTAGTAGAGCTGGCAAGTGTTTTAGCCGGTCCGTCAGTAGGTTTATTTTTTGCTGAATTGGGTGCCGAAGTAATTAAAATAGAAAACAAAAAAACAGGAGGCGATGTTACGCGCAGTTGGAAACTACCGACTGAGGATAAAACATCAGATATGTCAGCTTACTTTTTAGCTGTAAATTTTTTAAAAAAACATTTGTTTTTAGATGTTAGAAATAACGAAGATTATACAAAATGTATTACACAAATTAAGAAGGCGGATATAGTTATTGTAAACTATAAAAAAGGTGATGACAAAAAATTAAAACTTGATTACGCAACGCTTAAAAAAATAAACCCCACACTAATTTATGCAGGCATACAAGGTTTTTCGGATAAGGATGAACGTGTAGCTTATGATTTAATTTTACAAGCCGAGAGCGGCTTTATGAGCATGAATGGTACTAAAGAAAGTGGCCCGCTAAAAATGCCTGTTGCTATGATTGATATTTTAGCCGCGCACCATTTAAAAGAAGCCATATTGCTTGCTTTACTTAAAAAACAAAAAACAAAAAAAGGCAGTTATGTTTCAGTTTCTTTATTTGATGTAGCAATTGCCTCATTAGCCAACCAAGCAACAAATTGGCTGGTGGCAAAACATATTCCGCAACCAACAGGTTCTTTACATCCAAATATTGCCCCTTATGGAGAAATTTTTACAACAAAGGATAATCACAAAGTAACGTTTGCTATTGGCAGTGACGGGCAGTTTAAAAACCTTTGTGAATTGCTATATATTGAAAAAACAAAAAGCGATAAAAGCTATTTGAATAATCAATTACGTGTTATAAACCGTAAAAAATTATTTATGGTTTTAAACACAGCAGTAAAAAAACAAACCTTAGCCTATTTACAAAAAGAATGTACTAAACATAGTGTGCCCTTTGCAAAAATCAGAAACCTGAAAGAAGTTTTTGAATTACCGGAAGCAAAAAAAATGGTTAAAAATATTACTTACAATAACAAAAACTATTCAGTTGTTACTTCATTTCCCGCAAAAACCAATTAATGTTTTTATTCTTTAAAATGAATGTGTTTACCCATTGTACCTCTAAAACGCTGCCAATGCCCTTCTCTATCAGGCAAGGCAATAAAATTTTGGACACGTAAACTATCATAATTTATTTTAGGTTCATTGTGCGATAAAGTTTCCAACGTATCAAATATAACCGGCAGAAATTGTAAGCCTTTTATACGCCTACGGGCAAAGGAGTATAATAAGTGTGATTGAAATGGGTCGGATGCTAATGCAACTTTTTTAAATCCGTTTTTTTGTGCCAGTTTATATCCATACCAAATGTTTTCAGTACTATGTTCGGCTCGCCCCTCAACAAAAATATGATTGGCCGGTACTCCCATTTTAATGGCATACAACCTCATTATTTCGGCCTCTACATAAGGAGAGTAAACTGAGCTTCCGCTCATTATAATGTTTTTGGTATGCCCTCTTTTATATAAATGTACTGCCCAGATAAGCCGCATTTTCATAACCATATCCCAGCTTGGGGGATTAAAAGGAACACCGGGAACAATAATGGCATCATAAGTCGTAGTATCTTTTAACGATCGAGCCGTAAGTTTTTTTACACTTGGCACAAACCATAAACAAGAAATTAAAAAAATACCCGCTATAAAAATTAAGGTATATTTTAAAATTTTAAGCATTATTTTTTGTCTTTTAAGGTATCTTGCAAAACAAGTATACTCTCTTCAGCCCACTTTATAAGTTTGCTTTTTTGCTCTTCATTTAATTCCGCATCTTTATGAATAATTAAATACGAACTCATAGGCATCTCGCCTTTCTTAATTTGTTCTACCACTTCTTTTAATTTATGAGTTTTGCGCCTTAGTTTATAGGTATTAAACTCTGAAAAATTAAGTTCATCTTTTCCTTCAGTAACATGATGTGCCAACCAGCCAGCCACAGGCTGAATATTGGCATACCAGGGATAGTTGGTATGATTAGAATGGCAATCGTAGCAAGATTTTTCTAAAATATTTTTTACCTCCGCATCAACCGTTACTGAATGTTTAATATCATTTGTTGTATCGGCAACTCCTACATTCCTTTCAGGACGAATAAATTGTATAAAGACTAAAAGAGAAATTAGGATAATAAATATTTTCTTTTTTTTAGACATGGGTTACATTTTTAAATTAAGCCAGTTAATGGCATTTTTACTTAGTAATTTTTGCTGAAGATTTTTATCAGTAATATGTTGTTTAATTAAAGTACCGGGCACATTTTCGCCTAAAGGAAACGGGTAATCGCTGCCCAAGGCAACAAAATCTTCGCCCATAACATCTACTAAAAAATCCAAAGCTTTTGGTGAGTGGACTAATGAGTCAACATAAAACTTACCTTTAAAGTTATTGGGATGAACCGGATTATCAATAGCCACCAAATCAGGCCGGCAATCATAGCCATGTGCGATCCGGCCCTGAGTAAATGGAAAAGAGCCTCCCCCATGAGCAAAAGCCACACGTAGTTTTTTATATTTTTCGAAAATACCACCTAATAACATAGAACAAATAGCCCTCGATGTTTCGGCCGGCATACCCACAAGCCAAGGCAGCCAATATTTTTGCATATGGTGCTCACCCATCATTTCCCAAGGGTGAATAAAAAGACACATGTCTAAAGCTTCGCAAGCTTCGTAAAAAGCGTGGTATTGCGTTTCATTTAAGTTCTGCTGATTAACATTACTACCAATTTGTACACCCGCTAAACCAATGCTTTTGCAACGCTCTAATTCTTTAATGGCTAAATCAACATTTTGCAAAGGCACGGTGCCCAGGCCTATAAATTTTTTTGGATGAAGGCTAATCACTTCTGCAATATGGTTATTTAAAAACTTCGATATTTCAAGACAATCTTGCGGCTTTGCCCAATAATTAAAAAGTACGGGAATGGTTGATAATACTTGCATATTTACACCATGTACATCGCATTCTTCTATACGTTTTTCAGCACTCCAGCAATTGCTTTCTATCTCTCTGAAAAACTTAGTGCCTTTCATCATACGGGCACAACAAGGTTTATGATGTTCGAGGTGAATAAATTCTCCGTAGCCAAATTTTTTACTCCAGTCGGGTAAATTTTCGGGCAAAATATGGGTATGAATATCTATGGTTAGCATGGAGCTAATTTAAAGGTAAAAATTAGAAGTTAAGGAAAGAAACTATTTTTCTTGCAGGAAAACTTTTTTGGCTGTAGTTATAGCCACAGCATTATATTTTTTTTCGAGGTAGCCCATTATTTTCTCTATGGTTTGCCTTGAATTTTCATCCAGCACATTTACATCTTTAGCAAACACTTCGGTTAATGCTAAGTTATGTATCTCCTTAATTTTTTGCGGAATTTCGCCAAAAGCAAGTTCTATTACACGCTCACGTAAAATATCAGCAAATTCATCTGTTTTTTCAGCAATAATTTCTTCACAAATTTTAATTTCTTTTTTTCGTAAGGAAACATTTTGTTTTGCCTGCTTTTTAATATCGGTAACCGATATATAATCGATATTATACTTTTTTAGCACTTGCGGGTGTACATCAACAGGCACCGCCAAATCAATAATTATTTTTTTATCAGTATCTTTTTGTAAAAGATGTTTATATACATCACCCGTAATTAAATTAGTGCTTGAACCTGTACAAGTTATCAGTACATCAAACCCTTTTGTATAATTTTTTAATTGAGTTAAACTGTAAGCCTCTCCTCCAAGCTCGACGGCTAATTGAGTTGCTTTTGGCAACGAACGGTTAAACACCGTAAATGCAGAAAAATGATGCTTTTTAAGGTATTTTGCCATAGTGGCATTGGTTTGCCCGGCACCTATAAACACGCAACGCGCATTATCTTTTATATTTTTTTCTTTTAATAAACGATAGGCTAAAGACATAACCGATACCGGATTTTTGGCAATATTGGTTTCGGTAAAAATTTGTTTGGCAGTTTCAATAGTATGTCTGGAAAGTAAACGCATAACATCGCCTGTTAAACCAAATTCCTTGCATTTATCATAAGCCTGCCTGAATTGCGTAATAATTTCGCGCTCACCCACCACTAACGAATCTAAAGACGAGGCTACGCAAAGTATATGATTAACAGCTTCGCTACCGGTATAAACTTTAGCATAAGTACTTAACTTTTTAAGTTCAGCCTTTTTTAAATTAGCGTTTAGTGTAAAAAATAAACTATTTATAAACGCCTTATTTACAGGCTTTTGAGTAGTAAACAACAACTCAACTCTGTTACAGGTAGAAAGATAAACCAGCTCTTTTAAATGGAGGTTTGATTTAATTTTGGTAAGAATATCTTTTACTCTCGCATCATCAACATGAAGCTTACCAATTTCGGCTAATGAAAACTTTTTGTGTGTAACGGCTATTGTGTAAAAGTGTTCTTGCTTCATACGCTTGCCCAAATATCCTGTTTTATGACAAATTATTTGTCATTAGAATGTCATATTGAATTACTTTTTCGAAGCGATTTTTTGCAGTGTTTCTTTCTCGTGCTTACTTAAACTTTCGTAGCCACTTTTGTTAATTTTGTCTAAAATCTCATCTAAAGTTTTTTCATCAGCATCCACTTTAATAGAATGAATAACTTTTAAATTTTTGCTTTTTGCTTTAGGTTTTCGTTTAAAAAAGTCCATTAAATCGTTTCCTTTTTTTAATTGCATCCCATACAATAAGCCAAAAATGGCTCCCCCAAGGTGTGCTATTTTTCCGCCTGTATTACTTGCTATATCAATAATAGTTGATAATAAAAACAACACTAATACAACCCATTTTAAAGGGAAAGAGCCTATAAAAAACACACTAACCGGCATATTAGGCGCATAAATGGCTGCAACAACAGATACCGCAATTACCGAGGCAGAAGCCCCTAACAAAGGATATGACCCCAGTGGAAATAGATTAAAAAACAACAGAAAAAATAAAGCCCCCGAAAGGCCGCCTAAAACATACACAAACCATAAACGCTGTTGCCCAACAATGGATGAAAAAATTTCGCCCATAAAATAGAAGTATATCATATTAAAGAAAATATGGCCAATATCAATATGTGTAAACATATATGTAAAGGGCGTATAAAATCTAACCAGTAAGTGGTGTAAATTTGATGGCATCATAAAATATTCCGCCAAATCAAACCTAACCAAATTGGCTATCACATTACACAATAAAAACAGCAGCCCATTAATAAGCAATATTTGCGCAACTACCGAGAATGTCCGGAACCTTTGAAACCCATTACCTAACCTTGTATTGCTCATTTTGAAAGACATGGCAAATCTATTATTTTAACGTGTTGTAACAGCACTTAGCATCAAATAAATTTTACCTTTGATGGCTGTTTTAAATTTAGCTATTATGTGCCAAAAAGTAAAATTTGTTTTAACCTGTGCATTTGTATTATTTATACAGATTTTTTGGGCTCAGGTTACAATTACCATTCCTAATGAAAACCCTCCCACTAATACAGTAAGCGTTTCAAATACCGAACACCGCAAACCATTAGGCTCATATTTTGGGTATGAGCGCACAGCCATTTTATACCGGCATAGTGAGCTTGGCATGTATGGGCAAATTACAGGCCTGGCTGTATATTGTGATTCAACCAACCACCCCGGCAATGTACCGTTAAATATTTATATGCGTGAAACCAGCGACTCTGCCTTTACAGTTACCACAATGGTTACTAATGAAGAAGCGGGGGCTACATTAGTTTTTTCGGGCACTATAGCATCAACAACTTTTGCAAAAGGCCAGTGGATATTTGTAAATTTTAACAATCCTTTTGTACACGCTACGTCTAAACCTGTTGAATTTATTTTTGAAACTAATGCAACGGGTACCGGTAGCGAAGGCATTGCCGGTAAGTTTTTTTCACATTATTTAGCTACTTCGGATTATTTTGTTACCCAGTATTGGAACGCCGATAACACAGCCCCAACCAGCTACGGCACAGTGGCCAATTGCAGGCCTAATATGCAAATTATGATGGCATCGGCCCCAGCCTGTAGCGGAATACCAAATGCAGGCACTACATTATCTACAAGTGATACATTATGTTTAGATGAGAATTTTGTACTTTCTTTACAAGGAAATTCATCAGCTTTGGGGTTAACCTATCAATGGCAAAAATCTGCTGACGGTGTAACTTTTACAAACATAGCACAGGCCGACTCAACCACATTACTACAAACAATGGCCAATACCGAGTGGTACAGATGTGCAGTAACTTGCTCAGGTCAAACAGCTTACTCAATTAGTAAACAAATTATACTTCGTGATTTTATGAAGTGTTATTGTACTAATTTGGGTGGAGATTGCGCCAGCAATACAGCTATTGACTCGGTAGCTATTGAAAACACAACACTTGCCAATGGTTTAACCGGTTGTTCGGCTAACAGTTATCAGCTTTACCCGACAAACGGGAACACCACAACAGCTTTAAATTTAGGCACACCATACATTTTAGATACACGGTTTAATGGAAATGTAGCCGCATCTTTTTGGATTGATTATAATCGAAATGGCATACTTGAGCCCTCGGAATGGAAACAAATTTGCCTGCAGTCTCCCTCAATTTATGATACTGCTACGGTTGGAGGAGTTTTAACAACGCAGGTTGATAGTGTTATTAAAACTACTTTTACAGTGCCCGCAAATGCTCAAGT
>DATFTU010000265.1:0-4287 GCA_035261565.1 Bacteroidia bacterium | reverse complement strand
TAGAAAATGAAGACGGCAAAAGAATTACACGAAAGTGCCATGTCTCTTTATGAGGAGTCTCTAGCTGCTAAATATATTGGCGCAGAAGAAAAAAGAATAACTCTTTTAAAAGAAGCATTTGAATTTGAGAAAGAAGCAGCTTATCTTTTAAAAGATAAATATGATTTAGAACCAACTCGAAGTAAATTATTCGCAAGTTCTGCTACTATGGCCTACCAACTTTCAGACTTTAGAGAAAGTGAAAAAATGGTAGCATGGGGATTAGCCGGTAGTCCTCCATTAGATGTATTGGAAGAATTAAGAGACTTATTTGATAAAGTAAATTTTTATAGACACCTTACTACTAAAGGAATTGAGTTATCTGAAGATGAATTCAGATTTACTTTAGGAAGTGGCAATGACATGATGAAGGGGATTGCGAGAGGTGATGAAGTTATGGCAAGAATTATAGGAATTGAAGCGTTATATTCTCGCACAGTACAAAGAATGAATAAAAAACCTTATCAGTCTGCCGGAAGAGTATCAGAGGAAGAAAATAATATTATTCAACTGTATTATAAAGTTCCAGAGGCAGCAAGTTTTGCTCTTACTTTTAAAATTCCTCAACCAAAACAACAACCTTTATTTCCAGAGCTTACGGCTATGAGCCCGTATGTTGACGAAATGTTACAATGTATTGATTTAATCAATGAAGGTAAAATGGCAGAATTAAAAGCTAAAATCCCAGATGAGTCATATTTTCAGAGTTTTATTATTAATGCAAGAAAAATTGCTCCTGATGGTAATAATATCAAACAAGTTGGCTTTACGATTTACCGAAATAATGTAGAAAAAGTCCACTCCTTTAGTAAAATACAAGCAGAGATTGTATTAGATAGTATTGCTATTAATACTAAACCAGAGGAAGAGAAAGAAAAAGAAGCAAAAAGAAAAAAGGAAACTGTATCGGGGAAATTATTGGCCTCGGACTCTCCAAAAAAATTCATTACTGTTGTAGAAGAGATAAAGCTTTATAAGCTAAATGGGACAGCAAAAAAATCTAAATTCAAAAGACATAAGATTAAATTTATCACTGAAGCTCAAAAAGAACTTGTAAGAGACCATTATGAGGGAGACGTTTCTGTCGAAGTATGGAAATACCATGACAACAGTTTAGAATTCATTGATTTAAAACGAAGTTAATATGATGTTTCTTTCGCCCTTACCGTATAAAAAGTAAGGCGAATGACGATTTATAGATTTTCTGATATGAGCCTAAAGTTTAACGCAGATAGATGGGGTAAATGGGTTTCTGCTTCCATGGCATGGGGGCGGAATGACCCTTCCGGAGTAACTTTTACGAGAATTCAAGGGTTTGGGGTTATTGATGCAGAATTATATGACGTTAATGCCTCAGAAGTAAAAAATAAAGTAGATGAATTTACGACTGTATATGACCACATCAACATAAAATCTTATCTATGGGTTATTGGTGTATATGAGTTCTTTAGAATGGCTGACCAGAAAATTGGAGAGAATTCTGATATAGCAAATGAAAAGGCATCGAAAGCAATTAAACACTGCAAGCAGGAATTTGCCAGACTAAGAATGCCGCTTGCAAAGTTTGAAGCATCAAATAAATATGCAAATATGGATTATGATGTGCCGCACTTAGGAGCGAATGGGGAGCAACTTGGGTGGCAAATAAACGATAATGAAATTATTTACTATAGATACTTATCTGACCTTGCGCTTGATACCCTTAACCAGCTCAGGCTAAGCAATTATGAGAAGAATGACTTATCTAAGACCAGTTAAAGTCATTCGTATAATATTAAATTTAATTTTTTAAAATAGATAGAAGCGAATTAGAATAACTATTATAAGATAATTAACCAAAATGAGTAAAAAAATTTTCATATCGTATAGCTGGGGAAATGATGAACACCAAGAATGGGTGGTTAATTTATCTACCAAATTAATGAATGATACTGTAGATGTTGTATTAGATAGATGGTCTTTAAAAGATGGCCATGACATTTATAGCTTTATGGAAGAGATGGTAAAATCCGGAGACATTTTTAGAGTGCTTATTCTTTCCGACAAAAAGTATTCTGAAAAAGCAGATGGAAGAGAAGGTGGCGTTGGAACCGAAACTCAAATAATTACACCCAATATTTATTCTAAAGAAAAGCAGGAAAAGTTTATTCCTATTGTTTTAGAAAGAGATGAAAATGGCGAACCTTTTTTACCAATTTATCTAAAAAGTCGAAAATATATTGATTTCTCAAGGATTGAAAGTTATGAAGATAGTTATGAGGAGCTATTAAGAAATATACTTGAGGTTCCATCTTTACCCAAACCAAAACTGGGAACGACTCCGCCAGCTTATATTACTGAAAATGTAATTAATTTATCAGAAACAAATAATAAACTAAAAGTTATAGAAAATCAGCTAAAAAAGAATAACAAAATTTCTAATAAGGAGCTCACTAATTTTTTAGATTTATTTTTAGAGAATTTGTGGGCTTTTGATGAACCAAATACACCATCTGATTTAAAGTTATATGGTGAGCAATTATTTAATATATTAAAATCGTACAAGCCTTTACGAGAAGACTACTTGAAATTTGTTGATATTATATCTTCTTACGAAATCGAAAATACTGAAGAAATACTGATTGAATTCCTTGAAAATGCACCAAAATTTAATAGCCCAAGAGAAAATAGTAGTAGTTGGTCTCCTGCAAGATTTGAAGTGTTTAAAATTATTTTTCATGAAATATTTATTTATACTATCGCTATTTGTTTAAAAAACAAAAACTATAAATTGGTTGCTGATTTATTATATACCAAATATTACAAAAAAGATGAGTATAAAAAAAGCACACCAGAGTCTTTCTCCTTTTTATATAATTATAATCAGAATTTAGAAAATTACAGTCGAACTTTTTTTAGAAAAATAACAGGGTTTGGAGAATATATGATTACCAATCTGTCCACCAATTTTAAAAAAGAGGATATAATTTTAGCTGATACCTTATGTTATTTTGTTAGCTGTTTAAATAAAAATAACGTTCGCGATACTTGGTTTCCCAACACATATCTTTACGGAAAATCTACTGACTTTCTTTTTTTTGAAAAGATTACTTCTGAAAAATATTTTGAGAAAATAAAAGTATTATTCAATATAAATACAAAGCTAGAATTGCAAGAAAAATTAATCTTAGAAAAGGAGAATTCAAAGGAGAGAATTAGTTATGGAAATGGGGGATATATACCTTTTGCTTATGAATTGATTAACCCAGATACTATAGCAATATATAGATGAGATAGCAAGCAAATTGTTACTTAAATTGATTGTTTTAATATAGTTGACTCAATTTAAGACTGCATTTAAAAGCCGTTTCATTTTGTTGAAGCGGCTTTTAAAGTGAAGGTAGGCAAGCTGTTTACCGCCATGTAAGATAGTGCTTGCTATATCGGAGTCAAGTGCAAAAACATATAGTTTTTGTATTTCTACCTAACAGATTACTCATAAATTTATCGGAGCTTGCTTGTTGAAGTTTCATGTTGCAGTATGTTTTTTTAAAAATTCGTTAGTGTATTGCCTTATTCTATCTTCACTTAGCCTTTGTACTTGTGGAAGATTATGCCAGTCTATTACGCCATCAATATAAGATTGCGTTAGCGAAAGGGTAGGTGGAGTTCCAAATTTCTTTATCCAGTGGTCAATAAAGCCTTGGCGAAGCGTGTCAAGTAGGGGAGTTACTTTAAATTCTATTACAGCTTGAGTAAGAATTTCTTTACGCTCCTTGTCAGACATAACTTTTACAATAAATTCTTTTTCATGGTAATTCAGAAAATATCTAAACGTGGAAGGTCGATTTATTCCATATAACGGTAAGCATTTGCGAACAGAATTTATTTCATCATAAAATTGAATAGTAAAATCATTCATAAAAATGATGTTTGGAGTATGGTCGGTTGCAAAACCTACAAAATTTTTTGTGTACTCAAATTGGTCGCCAGAAGTTGTAAGATATGTAACTGATAACGGAAATTCTTTTAGCAAAGTTTCGTCCGGTACAAGGATTAGGGTTCTTAATTTTTCGCTCGTAGATGCCGAAATTTTGAATTTTTCTGTACAAATGTGAGTTCGCCAGACTTGCATTAAAAAAAACAATCTAAAGGTAGTTGTATCCTCAAAATGCAATTGATTTCCGACTGCTGAACTACTATTCCGGAATTGAGGTAAATATTTAGAAGCAAATTTGTCTTCTACGGCTGAAAAGATGTCTTCGCACT
>DATFTU010000264.1:0-3973 GCA_035261565.1 Bacteroidia bacterium | reverse complement strand
GTTATTGGGCAGAGCACGCGCTAAAAAAGGGATGTTTGAAGGCGATTTGGAAGAAGGCGAGTTGGAAATTGGCCAGGTTAGCGGCGCTATAAAAGAAATAAAACCCGTGGCGCAAGTGATTGCCGAACTGGTTGCCGATTTTAAGCGAGCACAGCAAAATCTTGCTACTTTTGCTTTAGATTAAATGTATAGTTTACCTACTACTAAACCTTGATTACTTTTTGCGAAAAACATAAGGATAAAATGCGTAAAAAACCTCAGCGCAAGCTGCATGGTAATTACACGTTTACGTTTTATGAAAGCATGATGGAGGTTGATAAAACCGCCTGGAGCGAAGTGCTTTTAAACAGCAACTTTTTTTTAAGTACAGATTACTTACAGGTTATTGAAGATTTGCATAAGCCGCAAATAGCGCACAGGTATGCTATTGTGTACCAAAATAAAAAACCTGTTTTTGTTTGTTGTTTTCAGGTAATTGATTTTACGGCTGATGTGTTTGGTGAGTTGGTAGAATCACAAATAACCGACCTTACATCGAAGCGGTTAAAGCTGTTTGATAAGTATTTAGACAAATATAAAGATCATGTGGTGATGCGTGTGGTTACCTGCGGAAATAACTTTGTAAGCGGAGAACACTGCTTTGCTTACTCACAAAAAATAAAAAGAGAAGATGCTTTTTTTATTCTGGAAAAAATAACGGCAGTAGTATCGAAAGAAGAAAAATTACGGGGCACCATTTCGGCCACGCTGATAAAAGATTTTTATGCCAACCATCTTCCGGCAGAGAAAGTACTTGCAGAAAATAAATTTATTGAATTTACTGTTGAACCCAATATGACTATTGAAATGCCTGAAAACACAGGCAACTTGGATGAATATATTGCCTTGTTTTCGAAAAAATACAGAAACCGAGCCAAACATATTTTTAAAGCCGGCGCGCAATTAACGAGGAAAAATTTATCTGCAGAAGAAATAAAAACATATGAAAAACAAATGTATAAACTGTATGAAAATGTGTTTATGCATGCCAAATTTAAGCTGGTAAAACTGGCTGAAAATTATTTTCATGAAATGAAAAAAAGTTTTCGGGATATGTTTTTTGTAACAGGTTATTTTTTAGAAAACAAATTAGTAGGCTTTGATTCGGGGTACTATTTACCGGATGATATTATAGAAGCGCATTACATTGGGGTTGATTATGAAATTAATAAAGAGCATGAATTGTATCAAAATATTTTATACCACTTTATAGAACTTGCACTTACCACAAACAAAAAGCATTTAAACCTGGGCCGAACGGCATCTGAAATTAAAAGTACAGTGGGTGCAAAAGCAAACCAACTGGTGTGTTATATAAAACCACAAAATACGGTTAGCAAAGTAGTTTTAAACCCGTTTATAAGCTTTTTGCAGCCTACTGAGTGGGTGCCGAGGAACCCCTTTAAAGAAGAATAAGGGCAAAATAAATCTTGCTTTATTTAAACTAATTATTATTTTTGTTCAGAATTTTTGAGTTATGATGTTAGACCTGTTTGATTTTTATGACAAAATGGAACGCAATAATATATTGCTTTCCTTTAAGGGCGACATCACATCTGATTTGTTGACGTCTATTTTACAGATAATGGAAAGTAAGATGGATAACTTTCAGGAAGAACCAAAAACAAAGAAAAAAGTGTATAATGTATTGGTAGAATGTTTGCAAAACCTGTACCACCACATGGATGAAGCGCCTGTAGACAGTGGAGAATACGGCCGTTCGGCTATTTTTATGATAGGAAAACTGGATGGAGCTTACAATGTAATTACAGGCAACTACATTTTAAATGAAAACGTATCGGGCTTAAAGAGCCGACTGGATGAGGTTAACTCATTATCGAAAGACGAATTAAAAGAATATTATAAACAGATATTAAATAACGGAGAAATGTCGCTTAAAGGCGGTGGCGGATTAGGAATGGTTGATATAGCCCGCAAAACGGGACAAAAATTAAACTACACCTTTCAGCCTATTGACGAAAAAGTTTCATTTTTCAGTTTAAATATAAAAGTAACGCTAAACCAATAATAACGCAGCTATGGAAAAGTTCACTCTTGACGGAACACCAAAAACACCCACCATCAATTTCGACTTAGGAACCGGTGTATTAGAAAT
Organism: Bacteroidia bacterium; assembly: GCA_035261565.1. Lineage (GTDB taxonomy): Bacteria > Bacteroidota > Bacteroidia > B-17B0 > Aurantibacillaceae > PALSA-968. The sequence continues at coordinate 1,818 of DATFTU010000264.1, read as the reverse complement.
TAAAGGTCGTTCGATACCTGAAAACTCAATTGAGTTTTATAAACCATTAGTAGATAACCTTGAAAAATATGGCCTAAGCCCTAAGCCGGCTACAACTGTAAATGTACAGTTAGAGTATTTTAATACAAGTTCTTCTAAATGTATTTTAGATGTATTTAAAAAATTGGAAGCTATACATAAAGGTGGTAGTTCGGTAACTATTAACTGGCACTATGAAGAAGATGATGAAGATATGTTAGAAGCCGGAGAAGATTACCAAGCTATTATTAGCGTGCCATTTAAAATGGTACAAGTAGCCGAGTAATTTTTCTGTAAGGTAAATTATAAAAACACCTAACACTTTATGTGGTTAGGTGTTTTTTATTTTGTGGAAATGAAATAACTATTTACTTGACGTTCTTTTTAAGACCTCTTTCAGGATTTCTTTATCGGCATCGGTTAGTGTAATTCCTCTCCTGCCCATTACACGCTCGGCCACCTCAAAGGCTTTTGTAATTTCATATTTTTCAAGCTTATCGGTTCCGCCCCAAGAGAATGAAGGAACGTGTGTTGCAGGAAAACCTCCGCCAAAAATATTTGCATTTACGCCCACAACCGTGCCTGTATTAAGCATGGTATTAATACCTGTTTTACTATGGTCGCCCATAATAAGGCCGCAAAACTGCAAGCCTGTATTAATCATTTTATGCAGGGTGTAGTTATATGCTTTTACCTCAGCGTAGTTGTTTTTTAAGTTTGAGTTATTGGTATCGGCCCCTAAATTGCACCACTCGCCTAAAACCGAATTACCTAAAAAGCCATCGTGCCCTTTGTTGCTGTAACCAAAAATTACCGAGTTATTTATTTCGCCACCCACTTTGCTATGCGGGCCAATAGTAGTTGGGCCATAAATTTTTGCGCCCATTTTTACCTCGCTGTGTTCGCACAAAGCAAAACCACCACGAATTAAAGAACCCTCCATAACCACAGCATATTTGCCTATATAGATGGAACCACCCTGCGTATTAAAAGTTGCGCACTCAACACTTGCACCGCTCTCAATAAAAATTTTGCCTTTGCCAATTACTTTATTGCTTTTAGAAAGTGGTTTTGATTTTTTGCCTTTTGTAATAAGCGCAAAATCTAACTCTAACTCCGTGCCGTTGTTTTTAAAAATATCCCAGGGAAAATGAAGTATAGTAGCTTTAGTTTTTGATTGAATTTTTTGAAAACCGATAAATGATTCGTTAGGGTTTGTTGCGCAATAGGCTAACAAAGTATTATTTTGGTATAAAGCTTGCGATGGTTTTAGCTTGGTTATTTCTTTAGCTAAATATTCATCTGGGCAAACACGACCGTTAATGTATATGGCAGCTTGTTTTTCATTAGCGTGGTACGGAAATTTTTCGGCCAGGTAAATAGGGCTTATGTAGGAGAAATTTTTTTTTAAGCGCAGTTCCCATTTTTCTTTAATGGTTAAAATGCCTATGCGTATTTCGCAGGCGGGACGTGTAAATGTTAACGGCAATAAATCGCTCCATTGGGCATCATCGAACAAAATGTAATTCATGCGTTAAAAAATTTGTTGTGCAAGTTAACAAAGAAAATTTGCTTGCGTTTTGTGTTTTTCACCTTAAAAAAAGCACAACTCGCCAAAAACGAGCTGTTTTTTTATTAACTTTTAGTTAAAAAGCCACAGAAACTATTATTTTTTCATTAACTTTACTACAATACATCATACAACAAACCTAATGAATGCGATAAGATTAACGATTTTTTCAGTTTTGCTATGTGCCGTGTTTCAGATTAGGGCGCAAAATCTTAAGACTGTACCTGGTA
>DATFTU010000263.1:0-6181 GCA_035261565.1 Bacteroidia bacterium | reverse complement strand
CGGCCGTAATTTCATGCAACTTTTTGTTTTGATAGTACCATAATACATTATAAGCACCACTCCATTGTATTTGATTAGTTTCTGTGTTTATAGCCAGTAAAGAAATATCCATACCATCCTTTACATCAGCAGCACTTTTTTCAAAGGTTTCTATAATCAGGTCGGTAACCTTATCTAATATTTTTCCGGTGTCGGTTAAATGAAACTCTTTTACGGCCCGGTTTAAAGCATTGCTGCAAACTACCGAAACCATAGCGCCAGGTACTCCGTGCCCTGTACAATCTGCCGCGGCAATAAAAATAGTATTGTTAATTGCCTGCATCCAGTAAAAATCGCCGGCAACTATATCTTTTGGTTTAAATAAAATAAATGAATTGGGAAATAGTAAACGGAACTGTTCATCAGATGGTAAAATAGCCTGCTGAATTTTTTTAGCATAGTTTATGCTATCGGTAATGTCTTTATTTTTCTGTTCTATTTCAAGGGCTGCTTTTCTACGCTCGGTAATGTCAGAATCAATTAAAACAAGGTTCAGTAATTTGCCCTGCTCATCAAAAACAGGAGAGATTGATGTTTGAAAATACAATTCTTTGCCTTCAATTAAACTCATGGCCTCGTATGTAGTACCTTCTTTTTTGTTAAGGCACTCCTGTATAATTTTTTTTATTCCCGGGTGGCCGCTAATTTCAAGTATAGTATTACCCTTTTCTTTTTTAAACTCTTCTAAGGTACATTTGTAAATATGCGTAAAAGCATCGTTTGCCCATTCAAGTTCTAAATAGGCATTACAAATAATTACCGTGTTTTGTGATTTGCTGGCCACAATCGAAAGTTTTTCTACTTCCTGTTTGGCATAATCTAATTGTTTATAAGCCTCAGAGTTATTTAAAGCTACCGCAACGTATGATGCTAAGGTTCGTGCCAATTCTAAATCATAGGTAGTATAAGCGTTCTTTTTAAAACTCTGCACGGTCATTATGCCTACAATTTTATCTTCTACAATTAGCGGAAGATAAATAACCGATTCGGGTAATTTGCCGGCAACAGGTTTAGGCACATCAATATTGGGTATGTATTTGTTAAAGTCTTTTTGATAGTCTTCAATAAATATCTCTTTTTTATTATCAACGCACCAAACAGCCAGCCTGTTTTTGTCTTTCATTGTCCAGCCATGAAACGGAATTACTTCGCCTTTTTCAATTCCCAATTTCATTTCTATAACTTCAGTTTCTCTGTTGTAATAGCCAATTAAAAAGGCATTGGCATCCATAAGTTTGTTTACGTTTTCGTAAACAACATTTAGTACGGTTTCTAAATTTAAGGTGGATGTTATTTGTTGCCCAATTTTACTTAGTAAAGAAAGATTTTTATGCGATTTTTCTATTTGTATTTTTTGTTCAACAACCTCTGCGGTACGTTGTTTAACTTCAGCCTCCATATTTTCATACAGGCGGGCGTTTTCAATAGCTATGGCAGCGTATGAGGCAAGTGTTCTGATAATGTTTAGATGGTCATTTGTGTATTGGTTTTTTTTATAACTCTGTGCGGTTAGTACGCCGATTACTTTATCCTTCACAATCATAGGGCAAAAAATAATAGATTGCGCCATTTCTCCCTGCACTACAACAATTTCTTTTACGTATTGTTTATGCTCATTAATATTATCATTAATAAAAATTTCTTTTCGGTTTTTAATACACCACACCGAAAAATTATTCTCATTTTCCATCGAAAAAAACAAAGGCTCAGATCTTACTCCTTTATCAAACTCGTATTTAACTTCCACTTCATTTTTATCAGGATTATAAATGCGTATACCAAAACATTCGGCATCCATTAAGCGGTTTACACTTTGGTGTACTTTGGCAAAAATGGTTTCAAAATCGTGCGTTGATGTGAGTTGCTGTCCAACATCATCTAATACACGTATTTTTTTATATGAAACTTCAAGTTTTTCTTTTTGCTTAACAATCTCTTTAGTTCTTTTTATTACTTCGTTTTCAACGTTTTCATGCAGTAAGGCATTCTCTATAGCAATAGAAGTAAATATGGCTAAACTCCTTACAATGCTTAACTGATAATCGCTATAGGCGTGTTTATGAAAACTTTGAACGGTTAAAATACCCAATGGCTTTTTGTCTTTAGAAATTAAAGGGCACCAAATAGATGATTCGGGTATATCGCCAGCAATAGGCAAAGGAGGGGAGAAATCGGTTATAAAATTACCATATTCATGCAGGTAATCATTAACCATTATTTCTTTTTGATTTTTAAAAGACCATACCGGTAGCCACTTATCATCCGATAAATTATAATAAGCAAACGGAAGCGTTTTTCCTTTTTCTTTCCCCAGTGGATAATCTAAACGCTGTTCAGTTTCATTATAAATGCCAATCCAAAAAGAGGAGGCATCCATTAACTCGTTTACATTTTGATAAACGGTTTCTATAATTGTTTCAACCGATAGGGAAGAGGTTATTTGTTGACCTATTTTACTAAGTAATTCAATGTTTTTATGTGAGTTTTCTAATTCAGTTTTTTGTTTTATAACCTCCGAAGTACGCATTTTAACTTCAGCTTCCATGTACTCATATAATCTGGCATTTTCAAGGGCAATGGCGGCATAAGAGGCTAAGGTTCTTATAATGCTGAGATGATTAGATGTGTATTGATTTTTCTTATAACTCTGTACTGTAATAACGCCAATTACTTTCTCATTCATTATCATCGGGCAAAAAATGAGCGATTGCGTCATTTCACCCTGCAACACAACAATTTCTTTTACATATTTTGTATGCTCGGTTTTGTTATCATTAATAAATATTTCTTTACCATTTTTAATACACCAAACCGAAAAATTATTTTCATTATTCATCGAAAAAGAAAAAGGCTCGCATCTTTCGCCTAAATCAAATTCATATTGAACTTCCACTTCATTTTTGTCTGGGTTATAAATTCTAACACCAAATGTTTCGGCATCCATTAAACTGCTTACACTTTGATGAAGTGTTAAAAAAATAGTTTCAAAATCGCGGGTAGAGGTAATTTGCTGGCCAATATTGCCAAGTGCCTGAATGTCTTTCTGCAAAGAGTCCATAAAAGTATTTATGATACTAATGTACGTTTTATATCATATTTAAAAAATAAAAAATGGAATTAGGCTAAACTTACATAAGATATAGTTGGTATACTGAAAGACTATGCTTAAAACTTAGGACACGATATTAAAACCTTTTTGGTTTTTCGGCTACGCTTAGCATACTCATATATAATAGCTAATTCAAAGGCGCCTAAAGAGTTGGCTATTGATAAGCGAGATAATGTTACATCATAACTAAAACCTATACGGGCATCGTATTTGGCCACATCAACACCAATTAAAAAACTAATAGCATCAACATTTGGATACCCCGGGGCATAATGTTTAAGTGGTAAACCCCTGTACCACAAACCCAAGTTTAAAGGTGCTTTAAAATAATAAGCTCCAATATCTAATTGGTCAAAATTATTTTCGTGCCTGTAGTTAAATGTTGGCGAAAAATATTCGCGCAACTGATTTCCTTTTTTCTCTTTAATAAAACGATAACCACCATGTAAAGTAAAGTTTACAGGTTGTTTGTTATTGCCATCTTCGTTAAAAGAGGTGTTTGGCGTGTTAAGGTGCTGTGCCGAAAACCCCAGCCAATAATTGGCTGAGTTAAGTAAAACCCCCGCATTTAAATCCATATATCCTACATGATTATTCATATTTATTATATAAGGGTCTAAGCTGGTGCTGGTGTTGTAATGTAGCTGGTCGTTTAAAACCAGTTTGCTTACATCTATACTCTTGTACCCGTAACCAAGTTGTATGCCTGTGCGTATTTCAGCAAACTTGCTTATTTTAAAATGGTATGCATAGGAAAGCATGGCTACAGTAGTACTTATTGAAGGAGTGCCCGAGTTATCCTGAAGTACAGTAAAACCTATACCGCTATTGGCCGAGGCAATATTATAATCATAACTTGCTGCAAGGGTTTTATAGGCGGTGGATACGCCGGGCCATTGGTCGCGGTAATCGGCTACAAAACGATGCTCATATGTTTGCCCGGTAAACGCGGGGTTTAAATAAAGGGGCAAGGCATAATACTGCGTAAAATGCGGATTTTGCGCTTTTGCGTAAGCCACTATAAAAAATAAAAAAATATGTATTAGTTTTTTTCTCAAGGCTTTTTATTAAATAAAATTTTTAAAATTTCTTCCTCGTTTAAATTTAAAGGCTGGTTGGCAACCGGAGTCAGATTAATTTCCACAGGTTCATAATCTTTATACTCTGCTACTAATTTGTAGGTACAATATGGGTTAATGGCAATAATAAAGCTTCCGGTATTTCCGTTGCTGTGGTATAAGCCACTTACTTTGTTGGTTTCTTTATCAACCAGGGTTATTTTAGCTGCCACCGGGTGTTCTGATTTTCCATACATAGCCGAACATTTTTTTACAATTAAGTCAGATTCGTTAAAGTGCATATCAATAAAATAAATGTCTTCACTTTCGTAACCTGTTTCTGTCGGAATTTCGTTTAACGAAGAATAGTACCCGTGCTTGGCATTTCCGTTTACTACAAAAAATATGTCGTCTCCAACTGTGTTTACCGGGTAACCAATATCTTCCACTTTTTCAAATAACCAATCTTCGGCATTTAACTTGGTTTTAAAAACATCAAACTCGCCCATGGTTTCATGCCCCTTGCTGCTAAAGTACAAGGTATTTCCATCTACACTTATAAACGGAGCATCTTCATCATACTTAGTATTTATTGCATTGCCTAAGTTTGTAGGTAAACTCCATTTGCCGTTTGGTAATTTTAAAACTCGATACAAATCTTTTGCTCCAAAACCGCCTGGTTTGTCACTCGAAAAAATAATGCAATTCCCATCCGGGCTAAAACAAGCACTCACTTCTTTGTATTCCGTATTAATTTGCGGGCCTAATTTTTCCGGGGTCGACCAACCTTTGGTTGTGGCCTCGGTAATGTATAAATCACCACTTAACCCATCCGTACTGGTTCGGTATATTATCATTTGCTGTGCATCAGCCGATAAGGCTACGCAGGCATCATGTGTTTTTGTATTAATGGGCGAGCCAATATTTTGCGCATTTGTCCATTCGCCGTTTTTGTTATAGCTAACATATACATCTTCATAATAATTACCCCATGCATCTGTTAAATCGCCTGTGCTGCCCGGACGGCGTGAGGTAAAGTATAAAACCGATTCGTCTGCTGAAATAAGCGGCACATAATCAGGGTATTTAGTATTAATATTTACTCCCATGTTTTTAATAATGGCTTTATGAGGATTACTCATATATTCGGAAGCATGTTTCGATATTTCTATCAATCTGTCAACTTCCGTATTTTTTACGTCTCGTTTATTTTCATCAAATTTTTTGTACTTGTTATAGTGCTCTACGGCTTCGTTAAACTTATGTTCTAAATGAAATATTTTTGCCTCGTAAAATTGCGCTTCAGCAAATTTGCTTTTATCTACTTTTATTAAATAAGGTAAAATAGAATCAGGAAACTCTTTCAGTTTGTATTTACAAATAGCAATGTTTAGGTTTAGCTGCTCGTTAGTTGAATCTTCTTTATAAATAGATAAATATTTTTGTTCGGCATTTTTAAAATCATCGGCATCAAATAAAATATCAGCTTCGTTTAAAGTTTCTTTAAACTGCTTACTGTGGTTTTTTTGCGCATAGCCTGATAGGGTTACCAATAAGGCAACGGTAATAAAGTATATGTTTTGTTTTAAACGCATTATCTCAATAAAGTAAGGTCTCCGGCTTTATCAATAGTTAAACCATCTATCGATGTGCCTCGTATTTTCCAAATGTAAGTTCCTTGTTCGCACAACTTGCCTTTGTAATACCCATCCCAGCCTACATTAATATCTTTAGTAACAAATAGCAATTCGCCCCAACGGTTAAAAATATCCAACTCATAGGTTTTCAGGCCACTTACATTCGGATGAAAAATATCATTATCGTGTGATGTTGGGTCAAAAACTCCATCTGCCGAAGGGCCTCCAGGGTTAGGTGTAAAGGCATTTGGTATTTGCACATTGGTTTCTGTATGTACTTGTACAAGTTCTGAATTTACAAATGTATCTCTGCAGCCTTGTTGCGAAATAGCAATAAG
>DATFTU010000262.1:0-3677 GCA_035261565.1 Bacteroidia bacterium | reverse complement strand
CAACCGTTATATTGAAAGTGTATGGTGGCTATTGAATAATCTGTACGAAAAAAATTTATTATATAAAGGATTTACTATTCAGCCTTATTCTCCGGCTGCCGGAACAGGTTTATCATCGCATGAATTAAATCAACCGGGTTGTTATAGAGATGTGAAAGACAGAACAGCTACAGTGATGTTTAAAGCAACTAACAATGCTGACTTTAAAATTGACGCTTTAAAAAATATAAAAGAAGCCATTTGTTTCTTGGCTTGGACGACAACACCTTGGACACTTCCTTCTAACACGGCTTTAGCGGTTGGAAAAGACATTGATTATGTTTTAGTAAAATCTTTTAACCCGTTTTCGCACGAAAGTATTCATGTAATTCTGGCCAAAGATTTAGTAAGTAAATATTTCCCAGAAAAAAATGCGGAACTAAAATTAGAAGATTATAAAGCAGGCGATAAAGCTATTCCGTTTAAAATTATTGCCGAGTTTAAAGGAAGTGATTTAGAAGGTGTAAAGTATGAGCAACTGCTCCCTTTTTCTAAACCAACCGATGGCGGCGATGCCTTTAGAGTCATTATTGGCGATTTTGTTACCACAACCGATGGTACGGGCATAGTGCATATTGCCCCTTCGTTTGGTGCAGATGACTTTCGTGTAGCAAAACAAAATGGCATTGGCTCGTTAACCTTGGTTGATAAGCGTGGTAAGTTTTTACCCGAAGTAAAAGACGGCGTGTTTTTATATGGCGAAGAGTTTGTAAAAGAAGCTTACTTAAACGATGATGAAAAGAAAACAGAGTTTGAACGTCAAAAGAAAATATTAGAAGCCAACCATAAAATAAAAGATCTTAAAGTTTACCTAAGTGTTGATGAGCGTATTGTTTTAAAATTACAAGAAGAAGGCAAATTATTTAAAAAAGAAACTTACGAACACAGCTACCCGCATTGCTGGCGTACCGATAAGCCTGTTTTATATTACCCGCTTGATAGTTGGTTTATAAAAACTACCGCTTTAAAAGAGCGTATGATAGAGTTGAACAAAACTATTAACTGGAAACCTGAATCGACTGGAACAGGGCGTTTTGGAAGCTGGTTAGAAAACTTGAACGACTGGAATTTATCTCGTTCACGCTTTTGGGGTATTCCAATCCCAATTTGGACAAGCGAAGATAGAACCGAGCAACTGGTTATCAACTCTGCTGAAGAATTAAAAAAGCAAATTGACAATGCTGTTGCAAAAGGTTATATGGATAAAAATCCCTTAGCAGCTTTTAAACCCGGAGATAATTCAACTGAGAACTACGCAACATTTGATTTGCATAAACCGTATGCCGATACCATTGTATTAGAAAAAAACGGAAAAAAATTATTTCGCGAACCTGATTTGATAGACGTTTGGTTTGATAGTGGAGCTATGCCGTATGCCCAACTACATTATCCTTTCGAGAATAAAGATTTAATTGATAACAAAAAATACTACCCTGCTGATTTTATTGCTGAGGGTGTTGACCAAACCCGTGGCTGGTTTTTTACACTGCACGCCATAGCAACTATGTGTTTCGATTCGGTTGCCTATAAAAATGTAGTAAGCAATGGCTTAGTGTTAGATAAAAATGGCAACAAAATGAGTAAGCGTTTAGGTAATGCTATTGACCCATTTGAAACCATTGAAAAATTTGGCGCCGATGCCACGCGCTGGTATATGATAACCAATGCTGCGCCTTGGGATAATTTAAAATTTGATACCGAGGGGATTGGCGAAGTGCAGCGTAAGTTTTTTGGCACGCTTTATAACACCTATTCATTCTTTGCACTATATGCAAATGTAGATGGGTTTACGTATAGCGAAACTGAAATTCCATCTAACAAAAGACCTGAAATTGACCAATGGATTTTATCCGAATTAAATTCATTAATAAAAAATGTTGAAGAGGCTTACAGTAGTTATGAGCCGCATCGTGCAGGCAGGTTTATAGAGTATTTTGTGGATGAACATTTAAGTAACTGGTACGTTCGTTTATGCCGCCGTCGTTTTTGGAAGGGCGATTATACTGAAGATAAAGTTGCCGCTTATCAAACTTTGTATCGTTGTTTAGAGGTTATAGTTCAACTTTCTGCCCCTATTGCACCATTTTTTACTGACAGAATGTTTAATGATTTAAACAGCATTACTAATCGGCAAAAGGCGGAATCTATACACTTAAGCAATTTTCCTAAAGCGGATGAAAAGCTGATTGATAAAGGATTGGAAGAAAAGATGGAGTTGGCACAAAAAATTTCTTCAATGGTTCTTTCTATCCGCAAAAAAGAAAATTTAAAAGTACGTCAGCCTTTAAATAAAATACAAATTCCTGTTTTGGATGCCCATTTCCAAAAACAAATTGAGGCTGTAAAAGATTTAATTTTAGCCGAAGTAAACGTAAAAGAAATTGAGTTTGTAAACGAAAGCCACACACAAATTGTAAAAAACCTGAAACTCAATTTTAAAACATTGGGTAAAAAATGCGGCAAACACATGAAAGCTGTGCAATCTTTTGCTGCAGATCACACTCAGGATATTATCTCGGGAATTGAAAAAACCAATAAATTTGACATCCATATAGAAGGAGAAACCATTACGCTTGAGCCCGAAGATGTTGAAATTATACCGGTAGATATACCCGGCTGGAAGGTTGCTAACAGCGGCCCTGTAACGGTAGCCCTTGATATAACTCTTACCGAGCCTTTAAAACAAGAGGGTATTGCGCGAGAAATTGTTAATCGTATTCAAAACATACGTAAAGACAAGGGTTTTGAGGTTACCGACAAAATAAATATTAAGGTTCTGCAAAATGATGCTCTTAATGATGCTATAAAAAATAATTTAAACTATATTTGCTCTGAAACTTTAACAAGTAACCTTCAGTTGGTTGAGCAATTAGAACAACAAACAAGCATGCTTATTGAGGTGGATGAAAAACTAAACACCTACATAAGCGTAGAAAAATTAAACTAAATACCATGGCTAAGAAAAACGACAAAAAAGCAAAACCTGCTGCAAAGTCAACTAAAAAAGCAAGCAAGCCTGCGGCTAAAAAAGTTACTAAACCTGCTAAAAAAGCAGCAAAACCTGCTGCCAAAAAAGTTGCCAAACCTGCTAAACCTACTGCAAAACAAAAACCGCAAGCCAAAAAGGTTACTGCGGCTAAACCTAATAAAAACAAACCTGTTGCTGTGAAAAAGACTGCGAAAAAAGAAGTGAAGAAGATTGTTTCAAAAAAAGAAGAAGAAACTAAACTTAAAAAGAAAACTGCTGTTGTTGCGCCTGTAAAAAAAGAGAAACCAAGCTCTAAAAAAGCAGGCAAAAAGAAATCAAAAAAAGGTGATGATGCTGATATGGATGGAGAAGAGTTAGATGTTGATGCAGGACTTTTAGAAATAGACCCGGATGCAATAACAGATGATGATGATGATATTGATGAAGTAATCGAAGAAGAAAAAGAGAAAGAGAAAAAAGGTAAAGGAAGAAGAAGATCAAGAGGTGGGAAAATTGGCATGAAAAAACAGTACGATTCGGAAGAGTTTGTACGTAAACAAGTAATTAAAATAGACCTAACTAAAGCCTTGATTAAAAAACCTAAAAAAGAAGAGCCAAAACCTTTTATTAATAACAAAGATACACGTACCCGTTATAACGATAAGGAGCT
>DATFTU010000261.1:0-2091 GCA_035261565.1 Bacteroidia bacterium | reverse complement strand
TTTTAATTATTACTTCGTTGATGAACAATTTGACAAACTATTTAAAACAGAAACTTTAATTAGTTCCTTGTCAGGAATTTTTGCCACACTGGCTATATTTATTTCATGCTTAGGTTTATTTGGCTTGGCATCATATATTGCCGAACAACGATCTAAAGAAATAAGCATTAGAAAAGTACTGGGAGCTTCGGTTCAATTACTAACGCTGTTGTTAACTAAAGATTTTTTAAAACTGGTACTTATTGCCTGCTTGGTTGCTTTTCCTTTAGCAGCTTGGTTTATGTATAATTGGCTGCAGGATTACGAGTATCACATTAAATTAAATGCTTGGGTGTTTGTTTGGGCGGCTTTTATAGCTATATCAATTGCAGTAGTAACCGTTAGCTTTAAAGCAATTAAGGCCGCCATTGCTAACCCTATAAAAAGTTTAAGAAGCGAATAATATGTTTGAAAATTATATAAAAATAGCTTGGCGTAATTTATGGAAGAACAAGTTGTTTTCTTTTATTAATATTTTTGGGTTAGCTATTGGTATAAGCTGTTGCATTCTTATTTTTTTATATGTGCAAAACGAACTTAGTTATGATACCTTTAATGAAAAAGCAGACAGAATTTACCGGATAACATCACAAATTCATCAACCAAAAAAAATAGATTGTTTTGCTCCTACATCACCCATAACAGCAGAGAGGCTTAAACAAAATTTTCCGGAGATTGAAAAAATTGTACGCTTTAGTTCTTCTAAACGAACTATATCATATAACAACAAAAAGTTTTTTGATGCAACTGTTCTATATTCTGATTCAACTCTTTTTGATGTGTTTACCCTGCCAATGTTAAGTGGTAACCCAGCAAAAGCATTAACAACTCCGTATAGTATTGTACTTACCGAAACCGCGGTGAAAAGATATTTTGGCGATGAACCCGCTATGGGCAAAATGATGAAATTTTCAGATACATTAAATTTATTAGTTACTGGGGTTATTAAAGATATACCAAAAAATTCACATTTTAAATGCGACTGCATTTTGTCTCGTAGCACCGTAATGGAGTTAAATAAAAACAATAAAAATTGGTTAGAGGAAAGTGAAAAAAACTGGTTTAATTGCGACTCATATTCTTATTTGCTGCTGAAAGATAATGTTGACGATAAAGCTTTAGAAGTTAAAGCAAACAAGTTTTTAGATAAAGAAATGGCAGAAACTAAAAAAGCTATAAGCATGTGGATAAATGTAGATTTACAACCTTTAAAAGATATTCACTTACGTTCGCATCTCGACCATGAAATTAAAGGTGCTGAGCAGGGAGATATAACATATGTGTACATATTTTCGGCAACTGCTTTTTTAATTTTACTAATTGCTTGTTGTAATTTTATCAATCTTTCAACGGCCAGGTCATTAAACCGGTCAAAAGAAATTGGTTTACGAAAAGTAATTGGTGCAACACGTTCGCAACTCATTTTTCAATTCTTAGGTGAATCAATTGTGTTTTCATTTATTGCTTGTATTCTGTCGCTCATTTTTGTTTTGTTAGCCATTCCGGTTTTTAATTCGTTTATAACAACAGAGTTGACTTTAAACCTTACCGTATTATGGATTTATTTTGCATTAATAGGTTGTATTGGTTTTTTAGCGGGTTTATATCCTGCGTTACTCATGTCTTCTTTCTCACCTATTCAATCGCTTAAAAACAAAATAAACCATGGCTTAGTCGATATTTTTTTTAGAAAAGGGATAGTTATTTTTCAATTCAGTATTGCCATTATGCTAATTATAGGTACTACGTTAATTCTTAACCAATTAGAGTTTATTCAGCACAAAAAATTAGGAATAAATAAAGAACAAGTTGTAGGTATTGAGTTAAGAGGGCCCGACCAGCGCAAAGGAGATATTTTATTAAAAGAATTAATTAAAAACCCTAAAATCACTGGTGCTACACTTAATAGCTTTAGTTTTAAAAGTATGTCGAACATTACTTTGCAACCTGAAGGTATGGCCGACAATGAAATAACTGCTTGTAGCGTTTTTTCAGTAGATGAGAACTTTTTAAACACCCTGCAAGTTGAATTAGTAGCTGGTCGAGATTTTT
>DATFTU010000260.1:0-4838 GCA_035261565.1 Bacteroidia bacterium | reverse complement strand
CGGGCAGTTATTACATAGAAGCTGTTGCTGATACAAATACATATCACGGATCAGTAGGTACCTATTACAGTACACAACCTAATAGTTACAGATGGAGCTCAGCTGCTATTGTCACCCATTCAGGCTGTAACAATGCAACCGATGGAGGGTATGATATAACTGTTATAGAAATACCCGCCAAAACTGGAACTGGAGTTATAGGTGGAATAATTACTGCCGATACAAGTTTTGGTACTCTTATGCGGTTAGGCAATGGGGGGTATAACCAGGTAATGGGGGCGCCTTTAAAAGGCATTGATGTAAAACTGGGTAAAAATCCGGGGGGTGGATGTGCCGCACGCACCAGCACAGATAATACAGGAGGATATCAGTTTACAGGAGTTGATACCGGTAGTTATAATATTTATGCCGATATACCAAATTTTGGCATGACTGTTATATTAACTACAACAATTACAACAACAACTTCGCAAAGCCTTAATAATAATTATTGTGTAGATTCGGTGAGCATAAATATATGCTCATCTCCATCGGGCATTAAACAAATAGTTAGCAGTAATAATCCTGTACTTGTATATCCTAACCCTACTAACAACATAATTAACCTGCAAATAAATAATTATGAAAGTACACATATAGAAATTTATGATATTATGGGCAAAAAGGTTTTACATCAAACCTTACAAAACAATTTACAACAAATAGATATGACCGGTTTAGCTGATGGTATTTATCAACTAAGCATATTGAAAAATAACATTCATATATACCAGGGAAAAATAATTAAGCAGTAAGACCTAAAGCTCATTTGATATAAAATTAAAAAGCCTCAGTAAAAACTGAGGCTTTTTAATTGGGTTTATTTTTTAAAGTTAATGGGAATTAAAACTTTAAAACTAATGTTTCTGCCCGTGTTGTATACCCCTATTCTACCGGTTACATTATTAACATCCGTATATTTTAAACGACTCATATTACTTTGATATGCTTTATCTAAAATATTATTAGCTGTAATATATACAGAGAAAAATTTATACCCTGTTGATTTAGAACAAATATCTCCACCAATACCAACGTTTAGTAAACCATAGTCAGGTGTAACCGTTTCGTTACCATATTTGTAATAAATTTTATCTTGTTTAAAATAATAATCTAAACCAACTTTTGCATATCCGTTTTTAATTACTTTGCTTTTAGTTAGCATAAATTTTAATTCAGTACGGTATTTAGGCGGTGGCGTGTATGGCAAGTATTTAGTTGAATCAGGCTGATTTTTTTGTACAGCACTTACATACGAAAAGCTGTTATCAAAATTAAGCCACTTTACTTTACTTGGGCGTATATTTAAAATAACTTCGCCCCCCGATAATATTGCATTACCCTGTACATATTTAAAAGCCGGCCCAGGAGTTAAGGCAAGAGCCGGGTCGGAGCGTATGGAGTCACCTCCTAAAACACTGTGCAGTTTTTCGGCAAAAATGTAATTATTAATATTGTTTATAAAGCCCGTAACTTCAAACCAAACATCTTTAGAATTTATACCCACAGAAAGGTCGTATTGCATACTGCTTTCAGCTTTCAGGTTGTGGTCGCCAATTTCGTAAAAAGGGGTTCCGTCATGCAAGCCGTTTGCACCACTCTCGGCCGCTGTAGGTGCACGGTAACCTCTCGAAATATTTAGCTTGGCATATAATATTTTTGTGATATCATATGTAGCGCCAAAGCTACCCGATAAACCAGAGAAGTTAGATGTATAGGCCGTAAAATCGTGCAAGCCATTTGGGTCTGCTCCGGCCAATCGTTTTCCGGTAGAATCAACCCATAAATCTTTTCCTTGCAATGTTCTAATATCATAACGGAGGCCACCACTAATCGAAAACTTTTTAAAGCTTTTTTTAGCAATAGCAAAGCCTCCGATATCAAACAACGAATATTCGGGTATTACAAAAGCAGTACCCAAGTTTTGTGAATTTTGCCCCATACCATTTATGCCCACCGATGCTTCAAAATGATTTTTTTCCGGAAAAATATACCGCAAGTCATAGTTAAGTGTGCGCAAAAAGAAATAATTATTGTAAATATCACCCTGGGTTAAATCATTAGCCTCTTGTCTTTGATTTTGCTGAAAACCCAAACGTAAATTTATTCGGCCCGAACCAACAATAAAACTATTGTCTAATACCGCTTTATAGTGACGAATATGCTGATGAATAACCGGGAAATTATTATACTTTGTAAATTGGTTTGATGGCGCTATTCCCATACTATCTCCCGGCCCCGGAACCTGAAAGTGCTGCAAAAATTTGCCCGTAGCGCTATCGCGTGCACCTTCAATAATACCCATTTTTAAGTCATATGAAGAAACTGTAAGATGCGAGAAACCCCATTTACGATTTATACCAATCATTGCTTTTGCATTATTTTCGGTATAAGCCGAATTAGCTACATATCCATCATACTTATTTTGATAATCATGCGCCATTTTATTGGTATAACGCACATCCCAAATAAATCCTTTTACATTACCGGCAATGTTAGCCGAACTCCCTATTAAACCATTATTGGTTTGGTAGTTAGCTAAAATGTTCCCTTTAATTTGCCCTTCGGGTAACGGTGGAGCAGCCAGCATATTTATTACCCCAGCCATAGCATCCGACCCATAACTTAAACTGGCAGGACCTTTAAGAACTTCGACCTTATTTACACTATACTCATCAACTTCAATACCAAATTCATCAAACCATTGCTGCCCTTCTTGACGTATGCCGTCGTTTACAGTAACCACACGATTATAACCTAGCCCACGTATAAATGGTTTCGAAATATTAGGCCCTAATGTCATTTGCGAAACGCCCGGTGCATTAGTTGCAATGGCATCAATAATGTTTGTAGCACTATTTTGTAACATATCTTTTTGCGAAACTATACTTGTTGGAATAGGGTCGTTTTTTTGTTCGGTGGCCGATGAAACACCTGTAACAATTACTTCTGTTAAAGAATTTCCTGACTCTTCTAATACAAAATCCACATTCGCGTTTTCTTTTACATCTATTTCCTTAGTTTGAGAAGCATATCCTATTAAACTTGATACAACTAAAAAATGATTGTTTGGTATATTTTTTATGCTGTATTTACCTTCTGCATCGGTTGTAGCAGCCAATTTAAGGTCGGGTATATAAATTGTAACGCCTGCCAATGGCGCATGGTTTGTACTATCTGTAATTTTACCCGATAATTCGTTTTGCGCAAAGCCAACCGAAATAAAAAATATACATATAATTGCTAAATAGCCTTTAATTTTTTTCATACTTACGTTAATTATTAATAAAACAAAGTTTACAGGTTTTACCCGCAAACAAAAAAAGTAAAACAGATTGCGTGAATTATATTTTAGGAGGTGGAGTGTTTTTACTTACCCTTATAGCTAAAAGACTATAGTTTGTAGTATGATTTAAAATACAATCTATATAAAAAAAGTGGCTTACTGTAATTGGATTTGTTAACTTCGCTGTGAAAGAGAATGCAACATTTTTTTTTGTTTTTGATTGTTTAAAAGCTTCGATTAATTTTTCTAAGAAATCTTTTTCTTTAACATCCATTTTACAAACTAAAATGGTTTTATCTATACTTTTTTGTGCTTCTTTTAGGTCATATAAATTACCATCAAATATAAACTCGCTGGTATTTATCCATTGTACGTTTTTATACTGACTTTCGGTTAAAATTAATCTCGTAGTTCCTTCTTTAAATTCATTTGCCTCAATTTTTGCCAAAGCAATATTTAAAAATAAAAAGGCATTAAAAACAATAGTTTGGAACACGAAAATAAACAATAAAGAATGTAAAGCCCCTTTTTTTACTATGGTATTTGTAAATATGTTAAGGAAAAACTTCATTCAGATATTAGAATACAACTATTATTTTTTATAAACAAACATGTCAGGTATTAAGTCCTCAATCTTTTCTTTAAGTGATCTATTGATAAAAATAACTATTTTTTCCAATGTCCAATTAATAACCTAGTTTTACTTTTCTCATCATATAATTATTTTTAAAATTTGGCAAAACTATCTTACATATTTATATCTAAACAAGATATTTTATTAAACACCCTCTTTTTTTGAGTGAACTGTATGGTTTTATGAGTTAACCGTTTATTGAGATGTGTTTCCAGACGGTTTGTTGGTTGATGTAAAAAAAGAATATTTAACCAAAAATGTGAACTATATATTTACCCTTTGTGCTGATTATTAGGGGATAGAGAAGGGTTTAAATAAAAAACGGCAACCCTTTTTTGAGTTGCCGTTGTCCAGTGTAGCGGGAGAGTGATTCGAACACCCGACCTTTGGGTTATGAGCCCAACGAGCTACCCCTGCTCTATCCCGCAATATGTTTATTTTTAAAGAACTCCTTTTTTCGAGCCGCAAATATATACATTTGTAATTCATTTAAACAAACTATTTTTAAAATAAATGCATAAAGCCGGTTTTGTAAATATTATTGGTTGCCCAAACGTAGGAAAATCAACCCTTCTGAACGCTTTGGTTGGCCAAAAACTTTCTATCATTACATCAAAAGCGCAAACTACCCGGCACCGCATTATGGGCATTATTAACGAAATTGATTATCAAATTGTTTTTTCAGATACTCCAGGTATTTTAAAACCTAACTACAAATTACACGAAAAAATGATGCGCTTTGTAGCTGATGCTATGGAGGATGCCGATATTTTTCTTTTAATTACTGATATATTTGAAGACATAGCGTTAGAAGAAAGCTATATCCAGAAATTACAAAAAGTATCTCAACCAATTATTTTACTTATTAATAAAATGGAT
>DATFTU010000259.1:0-3689 GCA_035261565.1 Bacteroidia bacterium | reverse complement strand
CCGGTAACCTGATAAAATAATTTTATGGTACTATCTATACGAAGTTTTTGGAGGTCGATATAGTTAGAGATGTAAGTAATTTCTTTTTCGAGTGGAACAAATTTGTGGCTGGCATCGGTAATTACATAGCGCATCATACCCGAAAGTTTTACTACGGCGGTAGCTGTGTAATCAGATTTTTCGATGGCCAGCGAGTAAATACTATTAAGGGTATTAAATAAAAAGTGCGGGTTTATTTGCGCTTTTAGGTACGATAGTTCGGCATTTACTTTTTCGGTTTCGGCAAGTTTAAGGCGGCTGCTTATTTTAAGCATAAGCGACAGCGTGCATACAATTAAAAATTCGAAAAAATGATGATAGAAAAAACGAAAAATGGTTTCGTGCAGAGTGGGGGGCAAAAAATTTGAAGTGCTGTTTGAGCATTGTGCATCGGGCATGGGCACAAGCAAGTTTGGTATAAAAGAAACCAGCAGAAAACATAGTAATGTTATTGCAGCAAAAAAAGCATATTTTTTTTGGAAATAATATTTAGGAATAAAAATATAATAGTTGGCATAGAAATAGATAACCAATATAATATACCCTATAAAATCGAGCTGAAAGGGAGGGATTTTATAGAGGTCGAATATGTTATCAAAATCGGGCGAAAATAGAATGGGTAGTGATAAAAAAACCACGCAACCAATTATGTGTATTAGTATTTGTGGTGTTATGCGTTTCATTAACTAAGTGCTTGGTTTATAAAAATACTTGTAAGTATTAAAGTTAAGTAACCCATTGGGTTTTTGCAATTTATTAGGCGAAAGATTTAATTGTAGAGGTAAAGCAGAGGGGTGGCGTTACACTTTAATTAAACCAGTTTGAGAAATAATTTCGGTTAGGGCGTTGTATAAATTATCCAAATGCTGCTGGGTATTAAAGGCTTGTATGGAATAGCGAATGAACACCTTAGTATCTTGCCGCATAACAGGAATTTCGATTTGATATTTTTCGAACAACAGGCGTTGCAGTTTTTCGGGCTGCGAGGTGTTAATGGGTATGCTGCACATTTGCCCCAAAAACTCGTCGGTAATAGGGCAAAGCGGTTGTGTGCCTAATAAAGTACAAAAGCGTTGGTAGTTTGTGTGCGCCAGGGTTCTGCAATCGGCAGATACTTTTTGCCAATTGTTCTCCTGCAAAAATTGTATGGCTTTTGGCACGGTTAGGAAAGCCGTAAAATCGCGCGTGCCCTGTATTTGGTTATAATCTAAAAATTGCGAGTGAGAAGGCGCCGCGCTTTCGTAACCCCAACTAATAATTAGGGGATCGAAAAGCGGTTGAAATTCTTTTTTTACATACAGAAACGAGCAGCCTTTGGGTGTACACATCCATTTATGGCAAGCGCCTGTGTAAACATCGGCTTTAATATCAGCCAGGTTTAAGGGAATGTGGCCCGGCACATGCGCGCCATCAACAATGGTAAACAAGCCTTTTTGTTTAGCTATTTCACAAATTTCTTTTACCGGAAAAATTAAAGCCGTGGTACTTGTTATCTGGCTGATAAAAATAGCTTTTGTTTTTGGCGTAAGGCCCTTAAAGAAATCATCAATAAATTGTTGTTTGGTTGTAAGTGGTAATTGAATTGGCTGCCGCACATATTTGGCGCCTGCTTTTTTGCAATAGTAATTCCATGTGCGGTCTAACGCGCCATACTCTAAATTGGTGCTTAAAATTTCGTCGCCGGGGTGTAAAGGAAAACTTTTTGCAATAATATTTATGGCATATGTGGGGTTTGGTGTGTACACCACATCATCGGCATGACAATTAATATATTGAGCCAGTGCCTCGCGCGATTTTTTTAAATACTCCATACCATTAAAGTTTATAAACTGTACGGGTTCGGTTTCTAACTCGAGTTGCCATTTTTGCAAGTCGGTAAAAATTGGTTTGGGGCATGCCCCGAATGAACCGAAATTTAAAAAAGTTACATTAGGGTTTAATAAAAACTGCGAGGCTAAAGAGTTGTTTTGCATACATCAAAAATAGAGATTTTTGGATGCAAATTGCAACCGGTTACTCCACCCGGCCCACAATAATTTTGTCGAGGGCTTTTACGTAACGGCGGCCGGTTTTAAAATCGGTGGTGGTAATGATTAGTATGGGGCCATCGGCATCGGTAAGTTTTTTGCCGTCTTTTTCGGTAATGATGTATAGGTTGTTGCCGGTTTCTGTATTAAAAATTTCGTTCCATGAATAAACCACTTTGTAATTATCTGATGCTACAAAGGTTAAATAAAACTGACTTAGGTCTTTTGGCTTGTCGGTAAGGAATTCTATTTTTTCTAACAGTGGTTTTAGGGCAATGCCTTTTATGTTTTGTATATCGCTTTTTACTTCGCCCAGGTGGTTTGTTAGCGTTACATTTTTAATGGCAACCAGCGGATATGTATTTATATCGGCCAGCGTAAATTTTAATTCGGTTTTTATTTTACCTGTTATGGTAAATTGCTGCGTTGGTGTAATTTTTGTTTGTGCCCACACAAAAGTGCTTGCTAAAACTAAAAAAATAAAAAGATGTTTTTTCATGTGGCTAAGGTAATTAAAATTGCTGGTGTTTAATTTTACTGTCCTTAATACCCAAAAATAAGAAAGTTGATTACTGCTTTTAGGTTATATTTTAGCAGAGCATGATACTTGGGGTCTAAATCGTTTGTCCAGCCTATGGTGTAGGCGGTGTAATTACTTAAGGTTGTGATTGTACAGCTGGTGCTGCCGGGTGTGGCACTATTCATAATATCATCGGAGAGTTGTTTTTTTACTATGTGACGGCGTTTGCCAATAAAAAATTTGTGTATGTAAAGGTCGGGCGCACCCAGGTGGTGAAGGCTTTCGTGGGCTATGGTGCGCGATTTATTGGTGCCTGCAAATACTGTATTATGTGTATAAAAACCTAATACATTACTTTTTTTTGCTTTAACTACATGTATTACAAAAAGTGAGTTTTTATTTGGTGCTATATTATTTGTATTAAGGTTATCATTTATTTGCTGTGCTACAACACTATCTTTAACCTGTGTAGCAAGCGAGGTATACAGGTTTTGTTGCCAGTTTATAATTTCAAGTTGTTTTTTGGGGTTGCTGGTACGTTTTTTAGCAAACCGTTTAAGGCTGTTTGTACTACGCGATAAAACACTGAAATTAGTGCTGGGCAGTTTGTATACAAAATTTTTACGGAGGGTTGAATCTTTATTGGCGGGCCATTGCTGTTTAAAAAGTAAGTGTTGCCGGTTTTGTGCAGCTTGCTGGCTTATCCAGTTGTAAGCAATATCTGACTCCTTTACATAAGCGTTTATTAATGCCGAATCGGCTAATTTAGATTTTGAGGTTGTAACCACAAAGTGATATACGTTTACGGTATCGGTAATAGGTGTGGTGGTAATTTTTACAGGCACCCTGACTAAAAAACACGATTGCAGCAATAGCGTAAGCAAACAAATGAGGAGGCAATTTATTTTGAGAAAGCAAGTCACAGTTTTGAATGGGAGAACGGAGTGAAGGTATAAAAATTGTTTGTCAAATTCTATTAAGGCTTACGTATACAGCTAAAGTTAATAGCAGCACTTATGTAAAACATATAATTGGTAAGCGGCGGCATGGCATTTACATCGCCGGCATACGAGTATTGGGTATATTTTGAACCTTTGCTGCCT
>DATFTU010000258.1:0-3372 GCA_035261565.1 Bacteroidia bacterium | reverse complement strand
AGAGTCAAATATAACTTCAATAGTTCCTGTTCCATTTGGGGCTATGGGCTGCCTTGGCCAGTCTACAGTAGTGCAACTACATTGTGCTTTAGCTTCATCAATTATTAATGGCTCATTGCCGGTATTGGTAAACTGATAACTAAGTTTTACTTCTTCTCCCTTTTTAATAAAGCCAAAATTCTTTTTAGTATCTGTAAATTTTAATTGAGACTGAGCCGTTAATTGGTACGATATACCAACCAACAACAACATAAATATATTTTTAATCATGCATAAAAATAAAAAAATCGGACCGAAGTCCGATTTAATTTTACAAAACCAAAAGTTTTAACTTATTTTCCGGCAGGAGCCGGTGTTGTAGGAGCAACCGGAGCAGGTTTAACCTCGCCTTTAATAGTTAATACTGTACTTGGTGTTTTTGAGTTTGATGTAACAGTAATTTTTTTATCAAATTTACCTACACGTTTGCTATCATATTTTACTTTAAAAGAAGCCGATTTGCCCGGAGCAATTGGTTCTTTTGGCCACCCATCAACATTAGTACAACCACAAGAAACTTGTACGTTTGATAAAATTAATGGTGATTTACCGGTATTTTTAAACTTAAACTCACGCACTGTGTTGGCATCATAATCAATAACACCATAATCAATTGTTTCGTTATCAAATTTAAGCTCAGGCGCATTAGGGTCAATATTAGGTGTAGTTGACTCCTGGGCTTTACTTGTAAAGGCTAATCCTAAAAATAAGATGGCTGCTGCTAATACTTTTTTCATTTTTTTGTTTTTATTAATTATTAATTATTTCCTTTTTCAACCGGAGAACCTGTTTTTGGTGCATTACCACCTGCAGGGAATTGCTCCTCAACCGGAGCGGCTTCTACGGTACCTTTAATTTGTATAGTTTGTGTGCCCGATAAAGCATTTGATTGTACAGTTACCGTTTTAGAAATTGGCCCTACACGTTTTGTATCGTAATGAACTTTAATAACAGCCGATTTACCCGGTAAAATTGGTTCTTTAGGGCAACTTGGTACGGTACAACCGCAGCTGCCCTGGCAATTAGTAATAATTAGAGGCTCTTTACCGCTGTTGGTAAATTTAAACTCGCAGCCACCATCAGCACCTTGTTTAATGGTACCATAATCATGTACTGTTTTTTCAAATTTAATATCTGCCTGAGACGCAGGAGGAGTTGCTGCTGTTGCAGGTTTTGTTGCTTCTTGCGAGATGCCTTTTACGGCAATCAGAGATAAAATTCCAAATGCTAATAATACTTTTTTCATTTTAAATTTTGTGTTTAAATGTTATGTGGTCAAATATACCAAAATCGTGCCATAATCATAAAATCTGCAAAAAATTTTAACAGAAATTGTTAAGCTTTTACTTTTTCACCATAATGCTCAGTACGTATGCGTTTCACATCTTCATTTTCTAAATACTCATCATACGTACAAACCTTATCTATCATGCCTTTTGGTGTAATTTCGATAATTCGGTTGGCAATAGTTTGTACTAACTGATGGTCATGCGATGTAAACAAAATAGTGCCTTTAAAATCTTTCATCTCGTTGTTTAAGGCTATAATGGCTTCCAAATCTAAATGGTTGGTTGGCTCATCAAGCATTAAAAGGTTAGCGCTAAGTAGCATGGTTTTTGATAACATACACCGCACTTTTTCTCCACCCGATAAAACGGTTGAGCTTTTTAAAGTTTCCTCGCCTGTAAATAGCATTTTACCCAAAAATCCACGAATAAAGGTTTCATCTTTATTTACCGAGTACTGCCTTAACCAATCTATCAGGTTATAATCTCCGGTAAAATACTTTTGATTTTCGTTAGGCATATAAGCTTTGGTTATTGTAGTACCAAATGTATAGGTACCTTTATCAGCTTTTTCCTCTTCGTTTAAAATTTGGAAAAGTGTAGTTATAGCCAGTTGGTTACGACTAATAAAAGCAATTTTATCGCCTTTACGAACGTTAATATGGATATCTTTTAAAAGAACGCCTTCTTCGTTTGATTTAGCCAGGTTTTCTATGTGTAAAATTTGGTCGCCTGCCTCGCGCTCCTGCTTAAAAATAATAGCCGGGTATTTTCTGGTTGAAGCCGGTATATCATCCACCGTAAGTTTTTCCAGTAATTTTTTACGCGATGTTGCCTGCCTTGATTTAGAAGCATTAGCACTAAAACGCGAAATAAAGTCTTGTAACTCGTTACGTTTGTCTTCTACTTTTTTGTTGGCATCTGAGCGTTGTTTCAACTTAAGTTGGCTCATTTCGTACCAAAAACTATAGTTACCGCTATAGGTAGAAATTTTACCAAAATCTATATCGCAAATGTTGGTACAAACAGCATCTAAAAAGTGCCTGTCGTGGCTAATTACAATAACCGTGTTAGGAAAATCAGCTAAAAAATCTTCCAGCCAGTTAATAGTTTCAGCATCCAAATCGTTGGTGGGTTCATCCATTAAAAGTATATCGGGGTTACCAAAAAGCGCCTGTGCCAATAACACACGTACTTTTTCTTTACCCGTTAAATCCTTCATTATGCGCTGGTGCATATCTTCGCCAATACCCAAACTGCTTAATAATTGAGCAGCATCACTTTCAGCATTCCAGCCATTCATTTCGCCAAATTCGGCCTCTAATTCCGATGCTCGTATGCCATCAGCTTCGCTAAAATCGGCTTTTGCGTATATGGCATCTTTTTCTTTAATTATTTGATGCAATTTTTTGTTACCCATTATAACGGTATCCATAACCGAAAACTCATCAAACTCAAAGTGATTTTGTTTAAGCACACTCATGCGCTGCCCCGGTGTAATATCTACTTGCCCACGATTAGCCTCAATCTCTCCCGACAAAATTTTCATAAAAGTTGATTTACCTGCACCATTAGCACCAATAATGCCATAGCAATTGCCGGGTGTAAACTTTAGGTTTACTTCATCAAATAAAACGCGTTTTCCGTACTGCAGCGTTACGTTGCTTACTGTAATCATAATTTAAAAAAATTTGGAGCGCAAATGTAGTGCTTTTTACGCACTAAAACTTAAGCAAGTACTGTAATACCGCCTTTAACTACTTCATTTAACTGTACGTTAACTTTTGTACCAATGGGTAAAAAAACATCAACCCTTGACCCAAATTTAATAAAGCCAAACTGCTCGGTTTGAGTTGCCACATCACCTTCTTTGCTATACATAACAATACGGCGGGCTAAAGCACCGGCAATTTGACGGAATAAAACCTGTGTACCGTCTTTTCTTTCTACTACAACTGTTGTACGCTCATTTTCGGTTGATGATTTTGGGTGCCAGGCCACTAAATATTTACCATGGTGGTGCTTAGCGTATTTAACTACGCCGCTT
>DATFTU010000257.1:0-3101 GCA_035261565.1 Bacteroidia bacterium | reverse complement strand
CTGCCTGCATAATTTCTTCGTCATGCTCAACTACTATAACCGTATTGCCCTGGTGTTGCAGCATTTTTAAAACGCTGATTAGTCTTTCGGTATCTCTTGGGTGCAAACCAATACTTGGCTCATCTAAAATGTACATGCTGCCTACCAAAGTACTGCCAAGTGATGTAGCCAAGTTAATTCGCTGCGATTCGCCCCCGCTTAATGTATTTGCCCCACGGTTTAAGGTTAAGTAACCCAAGCCTACATCACATAAATATTGCAAGCGGTTGGTAATTTCTATTAATAAGCGTTTGGCTACATTAGTATCTTGTTGATTGAGCTTAAGGTTTTTAAAGAAAGCATGCAGATGTTCTACCGGCATCAACATCAATTCAGAAATATGCTTATCATTAATTTTTACATAATGTGTGTCTTTACGGATACGAGTTCCCTGGCAATCCGGACAAAGAGTTTTACCTCTGTATCTCGCCAGCATTACCCGGTATTGTATTTTGTAGGTTTCTTTAGCTAAAAACGAAAAGAAATTATCCAAACCTTCAAAGTGCTGGTTGCCTTTCCATAATAAATTGTACTGGTCTTTAGTAAGTTCGGCAATGGGTTTGTGTACCGGAAAATTAAATTTATGTGCGTTTTTAACCAGTTGGTTTTTGTAGTAACTCATGGTCTCTCCGTTCCAACAGGCAATAGCCCCATCATAAACTGATTTGTTTTTATTAGGGATGACCAAATTAGGGTCGATGCCAATAACACTGCCAAAACCCTCACACATTTTACATGCCCCTATGGGGTTGTTGAACGAAAAAAAGTTTACATCAGGTTGCTCAAACTCCATTCCGTCAGCTTCAAAGCGGTTGGTAAATGCAGTTTGCTTTTTTGTATCAACATCGTAAATAATACACTCGCCATGCCCTTCGTAAAATGCTGTTTGAACTGAATCTGCCACACGAGATGAAGTTTCTTCTTTATCACTAAAAGCGTCCATTACAATACGGTCGGTAACCAAAAATATATGGGCCGAGCTTTTTATTTTTTTAGGTAATTCTTCAATTTTTTTTATTTCACCCTCAAACAACACTCTCGAAAATCCTTGCTGATTTAGTATTTCTAAATGCTGGATAATTTCCCGCCCTTCGGGCACAAATAATTTTGACAGAATTAAAAATTGTTTTTCGCCTTTTTGATTAACCACAAAATCAACTACATCGCTTATGGTATCTCGTTTAACTTCTTTGCCGGTAACCGGAGAAAAAGTTTTGCCAATACGGGCATATAATAATTTTAAATAATCGTAAATTTCAGTAACTGTACCCACGGTTGAACGAGGATTGCGCGAAATAACTTTTTGCTCAATAGCAATAGCTGGAGAAATGCCTTTTATATAATCAACCTGTGGTTTTTCTAACCTGCCTAAAAACTGACGTGCGTATGCCGATAAACTTTCTACATAACGCCTTTGTCCTTCGGCATATAAGGTGTCAAAAGCAAGCGATGATTTGCCTGAGCCTGATACGCCGGTAATAACTACAAATTTATTTCGTGGTATGGCAACATCAACATTTTTTAAATTATGCTGGCGTGCGCCTTTTATAATAATATAATGTTTTGGGTCTTTTGTTAATGGAGATAAATTTTTCATGGGTAAACAAAGATAAGTCAATTACAGAATTTTGGTGCCGGAAAATGCTTAAATAGTTTTAAAGAAACGAGAAAATATTTTACTCTAATTCTTTTGCCATAGTAACCAACTCATTTATGGTTTTCCAGTTACGGGTGGTGGCGTTTACTTTTAGTTTATTTTCAAAAAAAGTATTGCTTAATTTGGTATTTCCGTATCCGTTGGGACAAAATAAATACACCATTTTACCTGCTGTTATAAATTCATCGGCGGCGTAATTTCCCTCTTTTATTTTATCAATATGTGTTTTCTCAGGCTCGGTGGATAAAAAAGTTACATGCAACTTGGTAACATCTTCTTTTCGTTTAGTTATAAAAGGGTTGTTTTTTAAAACAGTTTCAAGTTCATTGGCTTCTTTTACTAAAACGGGTACTTCAAAGCCAAATTCTTTCAGTATGCCGCTGGCTATTTTCTTTTCTAAATCTGGTACTTTGGTTTGCTTGGTTTTAAAAACTACATTACCGCTTTGTATATAGGTTTTTGTATTTTTAAAACCCATATCATCAAACAGCTTACGCAAAGCTTCCATTTTTATAAGCTTGTGTCCACTTACGTTTATGCCTCTTAGTATAGCAATGTAGGTTTGCATAATTAAACGCTTTGTAACTCGTAACGGGGTGCAATGCCTTCAATGGTATCTAATAACTGCGCTAAATCGTTAGACGTAACCAAAATCATTCGGGTATCTTTAAAGTGGTCCAGTCCGCGGAAATAATTGGTGTAATGGCGGCGCATTTCTACAATGCCCAATTTTTCGCCTTTCCACTCAACCGATTTTAAAAGATGTGTTTTGCAAACGTCAACTCGGTCGGCAATAGTAGGTTTGGCTAAATGAGTGCCCGTTTTGGCAAAGTGTTTTATTTCGTTAAATATCCAGGGGTAACCAATGCTGGCACGGCCAATCATAACGCCATCAACCCCGTATCTGTCTTTCATTTCCAAAACTTGTTCCGGGGTTTCTATGTCACCATTCCCAAAAACAGGTATTTTAATGCGTGGGTTATTTTTTACAGCACCAATCATAGTCCAGTCGGCCGAGCCTTTATACATTTGCGCACGCGTGCGCCCATGTATGCTAAGTGCCTGCACACCTATATCTTGTAAGCGCTCAGCCACTTCCAATATGTTTATCGATTTTTCGTCCCAACCTAAACGGGTTTTAACCGTAACAGGTTTATTGGTTGATTTAATTACCGCTTTGGTTAAACGTACCATTAAGTCAACATCTTTTAAAACACCGGCGCCGGCACCTTTACAAACTACTTTTTTAACAGGGCAGCCAAAATTTATATCAAGAATATCGGGGTTAGTGGCGTCAACTATTTTGGCCGACATAGCCATAGCCTCTTCATCTCCTCCAAAAATTTGTATTCCTATAGGGCGTTCATAATCAAAAATATCCAGCTTTTTCTTACTTTTCATGGCA